>NZ_JBHRSK010000006.1:0-113377 GCF_042643245.1 Acidimangrovimonas pyrenivorans | reverse complement strand
TCCGCTTCCGCGGCCAGCGTTTCGATTGCGGCTCGAAGGGCGGCTTCCTGCAGGCCACCGTCGCCTTCGGCCTCGCCCGCGAGGAACTGCGCGGCGAATTCGGCCAGTATCTCGAAGAGATGGCGGCAGTGCAGCGCGCCGCCCAGTAGCCGGGTGTCCAATATCCGGGGGGACCACGGGATGGCCGAGCATGGCGGGCCGCCGGCGCGGTTGCTCGACCTGTCGCGGCTGGTCTCGCGCGCCGGGCTCGCGGCGCCGACCGGCATCGACCGGGTCGAGCAGGCCTATCTGAGCGAGCTGCTGGCCCGGCCCGAACCGCTGTTCGCTCTGGTGCGCACGACCTTGGGCTTCGTCCTGCTCGACCGGGAAGGCGCGGCGGCGCTGGCGCAGCGGATTGCCGGCGAACGCGGCTGGGGGGCGGCCGACCTGCTGGGGCGGCTGAGCCAGCGCCGGGCGCCGCTGCGGGCCCGGGCCGAGGCCGATCTGCGCCGGCTGGCGCTGGGCCGGGCGCGGCCGCGCGGGCTGGCCCGGCTGCTGCGCCGCCATCTGCCCGACGGCACCGCCTATCTCAATACCGGCCATTCCAACCTCTCCGCCCGGGTCTTCGACGCGGTCCACGCGCTGCCCGGCGGCCGGGTCGCGGTGCTGATCCACGACACCATCCCGCTCGACTATCCGCAATTCGCCGCGCCCGGCCTGCCCGACGCGTTCCGGGCGCGGCTGCAACGGGTCGGCGCGGCGGCGGATCTGGTGATCTACAACTCGGCCCGGAGCCAGGCCGATGCCGAGCATCATTTCGCCCTCTGGGGCCGCGTGCCGCCAGCGCTGGTCAGCCATCTGGGCGTCGACCTGCCGCGCCCCGATCCGTCTGAGATTCCCGCCGGGCTCGACCTGGGCCGGCCCTGGTTCGTCACCCTGGGCACGATCGAGCCACGCAAGAACCACGCGCTGCTGATCGACATCTGGGAGGCGATGGCCAAGGACCCGCCGCCCGGCGGCATGCCGCGGCTGTTCGTCATCGGTCGCCGCGGCTGGAACAACGCCGCGCTTTTCGCCCGGCTCGAACGGTCGCCGGTGATGCGTCACCACGTCTTCGAACTCGGCGCCCTGCCCGATGGCGCCGTGGCGGCGCTGTTGCAGGGCGCGGCCGGGCTGCTGTTTCCCAGCTTCGCCGAAGGCTACGGCCTGCCGCCGCTCGAAGCCGCGGCGCTGGGGGTGCCGGTGCTTTGTGGCGATCTTGCCATCTATCGCGAGACGCTGGGCGATTATCCCGTTTACGCAGAGGTGAGCGACCGCTATCTTTGGCGCCGAACAATTGAGGCAATGGCGGACAACGCCAGAATGTCCAAGGGGTTGCGGGAGGGGCGCGGGGAGGTTCCGCGCCTTTCGACATGGCGGGATCACTTCGGCCCGGTGTTGCGGGTGACGTGACGGCCCCGGTCGCTCCCGCCGGGCAGAGGCCGGGAGGTTAGGGACGGTTGGGATTCGCGCGTTCATATCTGCTGCGCCTCGCGCGCCGGCGGTGGCGTGTCCGCGCCTTCCGCAAGCGGCGCGAGCTCAAGCCGGTCGTCGACCGCAGCAACCTGGTCGCCCGCGGCGATATCCTGATCTTCTCGACCCTGCGCAACGAACGCGTCCGGCTGCCCTATTTCCTGCGCTACTACCGCGAGATGGGGGTCAACCACTTCTTCTTCGTCGACAACGGCTCGGACGACGGCTCGCGCGAGTACCTGGCCGAGCAGAACGATTGTTCGGTCTGGAGCTCCGAGCATAGCTACAAGCGGTCGCGTTTCGGCGTCGACTGGCTCAACTGGCTGCAGATGCGCCATGCCCATGGCCACTGGTGCCTGGTCGTCGATCCCGACGAGTTCTTCATCTACCCGTTTTGCGACACCCGCTCGATCAAGGCGCTGACCGACTGGCTCGACGCCTCGTCGATCCGCTCGTTCGGGGCGATGCTGGTCGACATGTATCCCAAGGGGCCGATCGACGCCCGGCCCTACAAGGAGGGCGAAGACCCGTTCGAGATCGCCAACTGGTTCGACAGCGGCAATTACATGATCCAGAAGAACGGCCGTTACGGCAATCTGTGGATCCAGGGCGGGCCGCGGGCGCGGGTGTTCTTCCCCGACAATCCCGAGCGGGCACCGGCGCTGAACAAGATCCCGCTTGTGAAATGGCACCGCCACTACGCCTATGTCAGCTCGACCCACATGCTGCTGCCGCGCGGGCTGAACCAGGTCTATGACGAATGGGGCGGCGAGAAGGCCTCGGGCTGCCTGCTGCATGCCAAGTTCCTCGACACTTTCGCGGTCAAGTCGGAGGAGGAACTGGAGCGGCGCCAGCACTATGCCAACAGCCACGAATACCGGGCCTATGCCAGCGGGCTGAAGGACAACCCGGACCTGTGGTGCAAGTGGAGCGAGAAATACATCAACTGGCGCCAGCTCGAGATCCTCGGGCTGATGTCGAAAGGAAACTGGGCATGAGGGCGCGCGCGTGACCGTCGGTTTCGTCATGCTGTGCCACACGGCGCTGGACCGCGCCGCCGAGGTCGCGCGCTACTGGGCCGAGCGCGGCTACCCGGTCGTCATCCATGTCGACAAGCGGGTCAGCAGGCAGGGCTATGGCAAGATCACCCGGCTGCTGGCCGATCTCGACGATGTCCGCTTCTCGCCGCGCTATCGCTGCGAATGGGGGACCTGGTCGCTGGTCGCGGCGACCCAGGCGGCGGCCGAGCTGATGCTGGGCGAGTTTCCCGGCGTCCGCCACGTCTTCCTTGCCTCGGGCTCCTGCCTGCCGCTGCGCCCGGTCGAGGAATTGCAGGCCTATCTCGACAGCCGGCCGCGCACCGATTTCATCGAATCCGTCACCACCGAGGATGTCGGCTGGACTGTCGGCGGCATCAATCTCGAACGCTTCACCCTGCGCTTCCCGTTCTCGTGGAAGCGGCACCGCGAGCTGTTCGACTGGTACGTGAATTTCCAGCGCCGGATCGGCTTCCGCCGCCGGATCCCGGCCGGGCTGGTGCCGCATCTGGGCAGCCAGTGGTGGTGCCTGACGCGCCAGACCCTGTCGGCGATCCTGCAGGACCCGGCAAGGCAAGAGCACGACCGCTATTTCAAACGGGTCTGGATCCCGGACGAATCCTATTTCCAAACCCTCGTTCGTAAATATTCGACCAATATCGAAAGCCGGTCGCTGACGCTGTCGAAATTCGATTTCCAAGGCAAGCCGCACATCTTCTACGACGATCACCTGCAGCTGCTGCGCCGCTCGGACTGTTTCGTCGCCCGCAAGATCTGGCCCCGTGCCGACAAGCTCTACCAGGCCTTCCTTGCCGGAGATGGCGGCGACCAGCCGGCGGCAGAGCCGAACCCGGGCAAGATCGACCGGCTGTTCGCCAAGGCGGTCGAGCGGCGGACCCGGGGGCGGCCAGGCCTCTACATGCAGAGCCGGTTTCCGAACGAGAACTGGGAAAACGGCAGGACCTGCGCGCCCTACTCGGTCTTCGAGGGCTTCGCCGAGATCTTCGAGGATTTCGAGACCTGGCTGTCCAAGACCTCCGGCAGCCGCGTCCACGGTCACCTCTTCGCGCCCGACCGGGTCGAGTTCGCCGGCGGCGAGACGGTCTATAACGGCGCCCTGTCCGACAGCGCGGCGCTGCGCGACTACAACCCGCGCGCCTTCCTGACCAACCTGATCTGGAACACCCGCGGCGAGCGCCAATGCTTCCAGTTCGGCCCCGGCGACAGCCAGGAGGAAGCCTGGTTCATGGCCCTCGACCCGAATGCCCAGATCTCGGTGATCACGGGCGCCTGGGCGGTGCCGCTGTTCCATTCCAACGCCGATTTCGCGACGATCCGCAAACAGGCAGCCAAGCTGCAGAAGATCGAGAGCGCGCATCTCGACGTCCTGCGCTCGCCCCATGTCAAGGCGCGGATCCGGGTCTGGAGCCTGGCCGAGTTCGTCGAAAGCCCGATGGAGCCCCTGCAGGCGATCATCGACGAGATCAACCCGCGCGCCCTGCGCCGGCTGACCGAGGTGCCGCGGATGGTCGACCTGACCGGCTTCGGCCAGTTCCTGCAGAACCTGCGCAACCAGGGCATGCAGCCCGTGCTGATGGGCGATTTTCCCGTCGGCGAAGTGCCGGTGCCGGCGCATGAGCGGCGCTCGAAACCCTATCTGGTGAAGTGACACACGTGACAGACTCGCCCTTCGACAGTTTCATCGTCCTCGCCGAGATGCGGACCGGCTCGAACTTCCTCGAGGCCAATATCAACGAGTTCGCCACGCTGCGCTGCCTGGGCGAAGCCTATAACCCGAGCTTCATCGGCCATCCCAACCAGTCAGAGCTGTTCGGCTACAGCCAGGAACAGCGCGAGGCCGATCCGCTGGGCCTGCTGGCGGCGATGAAGGCGCAATGCGACGGGCTGCCCGGCTTCCGTTTCTTCCACGATCACGACCCGCGGGTGCTCGAGCACTGCCTGGCCGACCGGCGTTGCGCCAAGGTGGTGCTGACACGCAACCCGCTGGAGAGCTACATCTCGTTGCGGATCGCCAACCAGACCGGGCAGTGGAAGCTGACCAACGTCAAGCACCAGCGCCAGGCCAAGGTGCATTTCGAGGCCCGCCGGTTCGAAGAGCATCTCGACCGGGTGCAGGCCTTCCAGGTCGAGGTGATGCACGCGCTGCAGGTCAGTGGCCAGACCGCCTTCTACATCGATTACGAGGATATCCAGGAGGTCGAGGTCCTGAACGGGCTGGCCCGCTTCCTCGGCACCGAGGAGCGGATCGAGGCGCTGTCGAAGAAGCTGAAGAAGCAGAACCCCGAGCCGGTCTCGGCCAAGGTCGACAACCCGGAGGAAATGGAGGCGGCGCTGGCCCGGCTCGACCGTTTCAACCTGTCGCGGACGCCGAATTTCGAGCCCCGGCGCGGGCCTTCCGTGCCCGGCTTCCATGCCGCGCAGGAGGCCGGGCTGCTCTATATGCCGGTGAAGGGCGGACCCGAGGCGCGGGTGCTGGACTGGCTGGGCCGGGCCGGCGGCGGGGTGACGGGCGGCTTTACCCAGAAGACGTTGCGGCAATGGCGCCGGCGCCATCCCGGCCATCGCAGCTTCACCGTGCTGCGCCATCCCGTCGCCCGCGCCCATGCCGCCTTCTGTGCCGAGGTGCTGGGCGAGGAGCGTGCCGGTTTCCGGGACCAGCTGGCGCGCGGCTACAAGCTGCCGCTGCCGGAAGAGGCGCCGGGGCCGGACTACGATCTCGCCGCCCACCGCGCCGCCTTCCTCGGTTTCCTGGGCTTCGTGAAGAAGAACCTGTCGGGACAGACCGGGATGCGCGTCGATCCGGCCTGGGCAAGCCAGGTGGCGGTGCTGCAAGGCTATGCCCAGCTGGCCACGCCCGATGTCGTGCTGCGCGAGGAGCGGCTGGCAGAGGGGGTGGCGTGGCTCGCGGCGGAACTTGGTATCGAGGCGCCGGCGCTGGCTGAGGACGCCGAGGCCGCGCCCTTCGCCCTTGCCGATATCTACGACGAAGAGACCGAGGCCGCCACCCGCGAGGCCTATCCGCGCGACTACCTGACCTTCGGCTTCGGGGATTGGCAGGGTTAGACCTGTCTGCCGCGGCGCGTTTCCCTGAGCCCTAAACGCCCACCATCCTGCATGGAATCAAGGCCTCCGGCTGCCGCGCGAGCGCCGGATCGTTCTGCGGAACGAAGGGCGCCCCCGCTACTCGCCGTCCAGCAGCCCCTGATCCTCGCCCAGCTTGGGCGAGGGCCGGTCGAGCGCCAGTTCGGCACCGGAGAAGGTGAAGGGCGAGCGGACGCCGGGGACGCCGTGCAGCGTCACCGCCAGCCCGCGCGCCTGGACCTGCGGATCGGCGAAGACCTCGGCGAGGTTGTTGATCGGCCCGGCCGGGATCCCCTGCGCCTCGCAGGCGGCCAGCAGGTCGGCCTTGGCCCAGCGCAGCGTCGCCTCGGTCAGCCGCCGCGTCATCTCCTCGCGGTGGGCGATGCGGTCGGCATTGGTCAGGAACTCGGGCGCCTCGGCCATCTCGTCCAGCCCGAGCACGGCGCAAAGGCGGCGATACTGGGCGTCGTTGCCCGTCGCCAGGATGATCCAGCCGTCGGCACAGTCGAACACGGCATAGGGGGCGAGGTTGACATGGGCGTTGCCCATCATCGGCGGCGCTTCGCCGGTGGCGAAATAGTTCATCGCCTGGTTGGCCATGATCGAGGTGGCGACGTCGAGCAGCGCCATGTCGATCTGCTGGCCCTTGCCGGTGACCGACCGCTGGTGCAGCGCGGCGAGGATCGCGGTGGCGGCATAGACCCCGGTGAAGATGTCGGTGACGGCGACGCCGACCTTCTGCGGCTGGCCGCCCGGCTCTCCGGTGATGCTCATCAGCCCCGACATGCCCTGGATGATGAAGTCGTAGCCGGCGCGGTGGGCGTAGGGACCGGTCTGGCCGAAGCCGGTGATCGAGCAGTAGACCAGCCGCGGATTGACCTCTTTCAGGCTGTCGTAATCGAGCCCGTATTTCGCCAGCCCGCCGACCTTGAAATTCTCGATCACCACGTCAGCCTCGGCGACCAGCCGGCGCACCGCCGCCTGGCCCTCCGGGGTGCGGAAATCGGCGGTGACCGAGCGTTTGCCCCGGTTGGCGGCGTGGAAATAGGCGGCCGAGCGGTCGCCCTCACGCTTGATGAAGGGCGGGCCCCAACGCCGGGTGTCGTCGCCCTCGGGGCTTTCGACCTTGATCACCTCGGCGCCGAGATCGGCAAGCGTCTGGCCGGCCCAGGGACCGGCCAGGATGCGCGCCAGTTCGACGACCTTGACGCCTGTCAGCGGTGCGGCCATCGCTTACGATTTCAGCAGGCCGTCGAGGATCTTCGAGAATTCCCCGTAGCCCATGTTCTTGTACAGCGTGCCGTTGATGACGAAGGAGGGCGTGCCCGGCACTTTGTCCTTGCTGCTGTCCTTCTGGTATTTCGCCACCATGGCCTGGGCCATCTTGCCGTCGTTCAGGCACTGATCGAGCTGGTCCTTGGTCAGCCCGGACTTGAGCCCGATCTTCTTGAGGTTGTCGACCACCTTGTTGGGATCGTTGCTGCCGGCCCATTCGCGCTGGGTGTCGAACAGGATGTCGGTGATGCCGTAATAGCGCATCTCGCCGCCGCAGCGCGCGACCATCCCGGCCCAGAGGCCGTACTTGTCGAAATAGACCTCGCGCATGATGAACTTGATCTTGTTGGTGTCGACGTAGTTCTTCTTCAGCTCGGGCCAGACATCGGCGTGGAACTCGGCGCAATGCGGGCAGGTGAAGGAGGCGTATTCGATCACCTCGACCTTGGCGTCGGGATTGCCGAGAATGTAATCGGGCACCTTCGGCAGGTCACCGGCCGGGGCCGGCGTGCTCTCCTGCGCGTTGGCGGCGCCGGGCAGCAGGCTCTGGCCCGCATCGATCCCGCCGGTCCGGGCATTGGCCCACCACAGGCCGCCAAGGGCCACGGCGGTGCCGCCGAGGGCAAGGAATTTCCGTCTGTTCGGCATGAAGTTCAGCCTTTCCGTTTCGCGGATTGAGATAAGACGTTTTGCGCCAGGGCTTCAAGGGCCGTGCGCAGGCCGTCGTCGCGGATGCTTTCCGAGACGGCGGTCGCCTGCCGCCTGACCTCGGGATCGAGCGGGGCAGGCGCGGGTTTCGGCGCCGGGGCGAAGGCGACCTGGCCTTCGGCAAAGCCGGTCGGCGCGGTCTGGGTGATGGCGACGCGGCTGATCGCGGCATAGCCGTAGCAGGCGTTCACCTTCTCGCAGATCTGCTGCTTCTGCATCTCGACCAGCGGCGCCCGGGCGCCGGTGGTCAGCACCGTCAGCGTCGCCCCGAAACCGTCGCGCGCGTATCCGACCTTGACCGGCCGGGCCATCGCGGCGATCTCTTCGCCGACGATCTCGTGCCAATGGGTCAAAAGGCGGGTGACGGCGAAGCCGCGGCTTTCGCCGGCGGTGCGAATCCGCTCCTTGAGCAGGCCGGCGGTCTGCTCGAAGCCGCGCATCCGGCGCGAGGGAGGAGAGGGCTGTCGGGTCATCTGCTGTCAATGTCTCGGCTGTGCCCTATTCTAGGGCCGGGCGGGCAAACTGCCAGCGGAATGAGAAAACGGGGAGCATAAAGATTGCGTGACGCCGGGACAGGGCAGGCCGTTGGGCAAAGGACCGCCGAGACCGCGGCGCTGCTGCGCTGGTACGACCGCCACGCGCGGCAGATGCCGTGGCGCATCGGCCCGGCCGAGCGGGCGGCGGGGGCGCGGCCCGATCCCTACCGGGTCTGGCTGTCCGAGGTGATGCTGCAGCAGACCACGGTGGCGGCGGTGCGCGACTATTTCCGCCGCTTCACCGCGCGCTGGCCCGATGTCGCGGCCCTGGCAGCGGCCGAGGATGCCGAGGTGATGGCCGAATGGGCCGGGCTGGGCTACTACGCCCGCGCCCGCAACCTGCTGAAATGCGCCCGGGTGGTGGCGGGGGAGCATGGCGGCCGTTTCCCGGCCAGCCGCGACGGTCTGCTGAAGCTGCCCGGCATCGGCCCCTATACCGCCGCCGCCATCGCCGCCATCGCCTATGACGAAGCGGCGACGGTGGTCGACGGCAATGTCGAGCGGGTGATCGCCCGGCTGCGCCATGTCGAGACGCCGCTGCCCTCGGCCAAGCCCGCGCTGACCGACCTGGCGGCGGAACTGACGCCACAGGACCGCCCTGGCGACCATGCCCAGGCGATGATGGATCTGGGCGCTACGATCTGCACGCCGCGCAATCCCGCCTGCTCCCTGTGCCCGCTGGAGGGGTTCTGCGCCGCCCGTGCCGCCGGGGTGCAGGCGGAGCTGCCGCGCAAGGTGCCCAAGGCGCAGAAACCCACCCGCTTCGGCATCGCCTATCTCGGCCGCCGGGTCGATGGCGCCTGGCTGCTGGAACGCCGGCCCGACAAGGGCCTGCTGGGCGGGATGCTGGGCTGGCCCGGCTCGGACTGGGGCGCGGCGCCGCTGCCCGCCCCGCCCGTCGCCGCCGACTGGCGCGCGCTGGGCGGCGAGGTGCGCCATACCTTCACCCATTTCCACCTGCGCCTGAGCGTGATGCTGGCCGAGTTGCCCGCCGGGGTCACGCCCGAGCGCGGGTATTTCGTGCCCCGCGACACCTTCCGCCCGGCCGACCTGCCGACGGTGATGCGCAAGGCGTATGACCTCGCGCAATCAGGCCTTGCCGAGAATTGAGCAAGCCGCCGGAATGGGGCTATGCTGCCGCCGGATGGAGGGACCTGGATGACCTCGGCGGACCAAATCTCGCGCCTGCGCAGCGCCCTGCCTTTCTGGCTGTCGCTGGGAATGATCCCGCTGGCGCTGCTCGGCGCGCTTCATGGCGGCTGGACCGTGGTGCTGCTGCCGCTCTACGGCTGGCTCTCGGTCACCGTGCTCGACTCGATCCTCGGCCTCAACCTCGAGAACCCGGATACCGAGACGCCGGACGAACGGCTGTTCTGGTATCGCTTCATCACCATCATCTGGTTCCCGATCCAGTTCGTCACCATCTACGGCATGATCTGGTGGGTGACCCATACCGACCACCTGACCGCGCTGGAAACCATCGTGCTGTTCTTCGGCGTCGGCGTCATCTCGGGCACGATCGGCATCGTCTATTCGCACGAGCTGCTGCACCAGAAGAACAAGCTGGAACGCTGGCTGGGCGACCTGCTGCTGGCCTCGGTGCTCTACAGCCATTTCCGCACCGAGCACCTGCTGGTCCATCACCGCTATGTCGGCACCCCGCGCGACGCCGTCACGGCGCGCTACAACGAAGGCTTCCACCGCTATTTCTGGCGCGTGCTGCGGGAATGCCCCGGCTCGGCCTGGCGCGCCGAGCTGCAGATGCTGGGCCGGGCGAAACGATCGCCCTGGCATCCAACGAACCCGTTCTGGCGCTATGCCGTCCTGCAGCTCGCCGCGCTGGCGCTGGCCTATGGCGTCGGCGGCTGGATCGGCCTTGGCCTCTTCGTCTGGCAGGCCTTCATCGCGGTCTGGCAGCTCGAGCTGACAAACTACATCGAGCATTATGGTCTGACCCGGGAATACCTCGGCGAGGGCCGCTACGAACATGTCCTGCCGCGCCATAGCTGGAACGCGGCGCACAAGGCGTCGAACTGGCTGCTGATCAACCTGCAGCGCCATTCCGACCACCATTTCAAGCCCGAGCGCCGCTTTCCCCTGCTGCAGACCTATTCCGAGGACGAGGCGCCGCAATTGCCCTTCGGCTATCCGGCGATGACGACGCTGGCGATGATCCCGCCGCTGTGGCGGCGGCGGATGAACCCGCGGGTGCGGGCCTGGCGGCGGAAATACTATCCCGGCATCGCCGACTGGACCCCCTATAACCGGGGCGAGACGCCGGCCCCGCGCGGCGCCTCCTGATGATCTACATCGTCTATGCGCATCTGAGTTCTGTCCTGGTCGCGCTCTACGCGCTGGTCCAGGTGATTGCCGCCCTGTTCGCGCTGCGGGCGATCCGGACGGCGCGGACGCCGCAGGGGGCGATCGGCTGGGTCGTGTTCCTGATCGCCGCGCCGCATTTCGCGGTGCCGGTCTTCCTGTTCCTCGGCCACAGGCGCTATCCCGGCTACGTCGCCGCGCGACGGGCGATGGCCGGTATCGTCGACACCTTGCGCGCCCAGGCCGCCAACCACGCGCCGCGCCCGCCCGCCGGCGACCCCGGGGTCGAGCGTAGCCGGATCGCGGGCTTCGAGCGGCTGGCCGAGGTGCCGCTGGTCTCGGGCAACGGCACGAAGCTGCTGATCGATGGCGAACAAACCTTCGACGCGCTGTTCGCCGCGATCGAGGCGGCCGAGCACTATGTGCTGGTCGAGGCCTATATCATCCGCGACGACGCGGTCGGGCAGGCGCTGGCGGCGCGGCTGAAGGCCAAGGCCCGGGCCGGGCTGCGGGTTTGCCTGCTTTACGATGCACTGGGCAGCAACGGTTTGCCGAACAGCTACCTGGACAGCCTGCGCGCCGAAGGGGTCGAGGCCTATAACTCGCATGCTCTGCGCCATACCCGCAGCCGGCTGCAGATCAATTTCCGCAACCACCGCAAGATCGCGGTGATCGACGGCCAGACGGGATTCGTCGGCGGGCTGAATTTCGGCGAGGAATACCTCGGCCGCGATCCCAATATGGGCCCCTGGCGCGACACCCATCTGCGGATCGACGGCCCGGCGGTGGCGCAGCTCCAGCTCGCCTTCGCCGAGGATTGGCTCTGGGCGTCGGGGGCGAAGCTCGACGATCTCGACTGGGCGCCGCGGGTGGCGCCGGGCGACCGCAACGCGCTGGTGCTGGCGACGGGACCGTCGGACCTGTTCGAGACCGGCAGCCTGTATTTCTGCAACGCGATCGAGGCCGCGCGCGAGCGGATCTGGATCGCCAGCCCCTATTTCGTGCCCGATGCCGACATCCTGACCGCGCTGAAGCTGGCGGCGCTGCGCGGAGTCGATGTCCGGCTGCTGGTGCCCGAGAAGGCCGATCACCTGCTGGTCTGGCTGGCGGCCTATGCCTATTTCGACGAGGTGCGCACCGCCGGGGTCAGGCTTTACCGCTACGCGCCGGGCTTTCTGCACCAGAAGGTGCTGCTGGTCGATGACGACATGGCCTCGGTCGGCACCCACAATCTCGACAACCGCTCCTGCCGGCTGAATTTCGAGATCTCGGCGCTGATCTTCGACAAGGCCTTCGCCGAGGAAGTCGCGGCGATGCTGCAGCGCGATCTCGGCGCGGCGCCGGAATTCACCGCCCGGCTGTCCGAGCAGGGCCTCTGGATACGGACGGCGGCCCCGGTCGCCCGGCTGTTCGCGCCGGTGCTGTAGGGCGTTTCTGCATCGCGGCGATTGTTCACGAACGTGTGTTCTGGTACTCTCGTTTCATGCCCAGGCACCGTACCATACCGGATGAAACCGTTTTTGCCGCCACCCGTGGCCTGCTGGCCGAGGGCGGCGACAAGGCGGCATCCTTCGCCGCCGTCGCGCGCGAGACCGGGCTGGCGGCATCGAGCTTGGCGCAGCGCTACGGCAGCCAGGACGGCATGGTGCGGGCCGCGCTGGTCGATGGCTGGCAGGTGTTGATGCGGCGGACCGAGGCGGCGGAGGCCGAGGCGCCGCTGTCGCTCAAGGGCGTGCCGGCACTGCTCAAGACGTTGGGGCGCGACTGCGGGCAGGAGATCATGCTGCTCGTCACCCACCAGTCCGACCCCGAACTGCGCGCAACGGCCACGGCCTGGCGGCTGCAGGTCGAGGCGGCGCTGGCGTTGCGGATCGGCGCCGAGGCGGACGGGCGCGCCGAAAGCGCGGCGATGATCTTCGCCGCCTGGCAGGGGCGGATGCTGTGGCCGGGCGGCGCGCGGCCCGATTTCCGGCTGAAATCGGTGACCCGGCGGCTGGGCTAGCCGGGGCCGCATCGGTCCCACAGGCGCTCCCGCTTCGGCCGAGCCCGGCCTGGCAAGCGTCCCGGGCCCGGAAGCAAGGGCGTCGCGCGCCGGGCCGGGCAGCGCGGGGCTGCGGCATCGACAAAAAGAAAAAGGCCGGGTTTGCCCGGCCCCTTCTGTGTTCGGATCGTCCCGCCCGCCTAGCGGTCGCGGAACTGCGCCTCGCGCTTTTCGAGGAAGGCGCCCATGCCCTCTTTCTGATCCTCGGTGGCGAACAGCGAATGGAACACGCGGCGTTCGAACAGCAGCCCCTCGCGCAGCGTCGTCTCGTAGCTGCGGTTGACCGATTCCTTCACCGCCATCGCCGTCAGCGCCGATTTCTCGGTGATCTTGCGCGCCGCCGCCATCGCCTCGTCCATCAGCTTCTTGGCCGGCACGACACGGCTGACCAGCCCCGAGCGCTCGGCCTCGGCGGCATCCATGAAGCGGCCGGTCAGGTTCATGTCCATCGCCTTGGCCTTGCCGACGAAGCGGGTCAGACGCTGGGTGCCGCCGATCCCCGCCATGACGCCGAGATTGATCTCGGGCTGGCCGAATTTCGCGGTGTCCGAGCAGATGATGAAATCGCACATCATCGCCAGCTCGCAACCGCCGCCCAGGGCATAGCCCGACACCGCTGCGATGATCGGCTTGCGCACCCGCAGCAGCGCCTCGGTCTCGGGCGTGAACAGGTCGCCGGTGAAGACGTCGACAAAGCTCTTTTCCGACATCTCCTTGATGTCGGCCCCGGCGGCGAAGGCCTTTTCAGAGCCGGTGAGCACGATGCAGCGCACCTTCTCGTTAGCGTCGGCCGCGGCCAGCGCGTCGGCGAGCTCGCCCAGAAGCTTCGCGTTCAGGGCATTGAGCGCGTCGGGACGGTTGAGTCGGATCAGCGCGACATAGTCGTCGATCTCGACGATCAGCGTCTCGTAGGCCATCGAAGGCTCCCTCGTTCGATCATTGGGGCAGAGTCCATACCAGCCCGGGGCCGGGGATCAAGTCATCTCTGGCAGCGCGGGCAGAAGAAGGTCGAGCGGCCCGATTGCACGATGCGGCGAATCGTTCCGCCGCAGCCAGGGGTCGGGCAGGGCTCGCCCTCGCGGTCGTAGACGCGGAAGGTATGCTGGAAATATCCAAGTTCGCCATCGGCTTGGCGGTAATCGCGCAAGGAGGAACCGCCGGCCGCGATGGCCTCCGTCAGCACGTCGCGGATCGCCGGAACCAGCGTCGCGACCCGTTTCGCGGCGATCTGGCCGGCCTTTCGGCGTGGGTCGATATGGGCGCGGTGCAACACTTCGCAAACATAAATATTGCCTAGACCGGCCACCACGCGCTGGTCGAGCAGCGCCGCCTTGATCGGCGTCCTGCGGCCCTTGAGCCGGTCGGCGAGATAGGTTTCGGAGAATTGATTGCCCAGCGGCTCGGGGCCCAGGCCGGCCAGCAGCGGGTGCTCCTCGGCCTTCTCGGTGGCGATCAGGTCCATCGAGCCGAAGCGGCGGGCGTCGTTGAAGGTCACCCGCGCGCCGCCCTCCATGTGCAGCACGACATGGTCGTGTTTCGACGGCGCCGGGTGGGGATGGTGGAAGCCGCCGACCATGTCGCCCGAGATCAGCATCCGCCCCGACATGCCGAGATGGATCAGCAGCGTCTCGCCCGTCGACAGGTCGGCGAGGATGTATTTCGACCGCCGCCGCAGCCGCTCGACCCGGGCGCCGGTGAGTCGTTCGGCCATGCGCGGCGGGAAGGGGCGGCGCAGGTCGGGGCGGTTGACCTCGGCCCGTTCGATGCGGCGGCCCTCCATCACCGGCTGCAAGCCGCGGCGAACGGTCTCGACCTCTGGCAATTCTGGCACGTGAAGGCTCCTGCGGCGCGGGGCGCATTGTATCGGCGTGTGGGCGGCCTATAAGAAGGGGCGGAAATCACGACGGCAAGGCCCGATGACCGACAACAGCGCAAAGACGACCCATTTCGGCTTCCAGACCGTGGCCGAGGAGGAGAAGGCGGGGATGGTCCACGGGGTCTTCACCCGCGTGGCCTCGAAATACGACGTGATGAACGACCTGATGTCGGGCGGCGTCCACCGGGTCTGGAAGGACGCGATGATGGATTGGCTGGCGCCGCGGCCGGGGCAGAAGCTGCTCGACGTCGCCGGCGGAACCGGCGACATCTCGTTCCGGTTCCTCAAGCGCGCGCCGGGCGCCCATGCGACCGTGCTCGACATGACCGAATCGATGCTGGTCGAGGGCCGGCAGCGGGCCGAGGCGGAAAGCATGGCCGACAGCCTCGACTGGGTGGTCGGCGACGCGATGGCGCTGCCGTTCGCCGACAATACTTTCGACGTCTACACGATCAGCTTCGGCATCCGGAACGTCACCCGCATCGCCGACGCCCTGCGCGAGGCCTATCGCGTGCTGCGGCCCGGCGGGCGGCTGATGGTGCTGGAGTTCAGCCAGCTGCCCAATCCGCTGATGCAATGGGCCTATGACCGCTATTCCTTCAACGTCATCCCGGTGATGGGCCAGATCGTCGCCAATGACCGCGACAGCTACCAGTACCTGGTCGAATCGATCCGCAAGTTCCCCGATCAGGAGAGCTTTGCCCAGATGATCCGCGAGGCCGGCTTCGAGCAGGTGAAATACCGCAACCTGACCCTGGGCGTCGCCGCCCTGCATTCGGGCTGGAAGCTCTGACATGCGCGGGCCGCACAATCTCTGGCGCCTGATTCGCACCGGCGCCACCTTCGAACGCACCGGCGCGATGCGCGTCGTGCTCGAGGCGATGAACGCCCCGCCGCGGCTGCGTTTCGCCGCCCGCGTGCTGGGCTGGCCCTTCGCCTGGCTCGGCGTCAGGGGCGACCCCGCGCTGCCGCCGGCGACCCGTGCGCTGACCGCGCTCGGCCCGGCCTATATCAAGTTCGGCCAGATCCTCTCGACCCGGCCCGACGTCGTCGGCGACGAGCTGGCCGAGCAGCTGCGCTACCTGCAGGACAAGCTGCCGCCCTTTCCGACCGCCACCGCCAAGCGGATGATCGAGGACGAGCTGGAGCTGTCGGTCGACGAGGTCTTCTCGGACTTCTCCGACCCGGTCGCCGCTGCCTCGATCGCCCAGGTCCACAGCGCCCGACTGGCCGAGAGCGGCGAGCGGGTGGCCGTCAAGGTGCTGCGCCCGGGGATCGAGCGCGCCTTCCGCCGCGATATCGACGCCTTCTACTTCGCCGCCCGGATGATCGAATCGCTGCTGCCTGCCACCCGCCGGCTGCGCCCGACCGACGTCATCGCCCATTTCGAGGGCGTGGTGATGGGCGAGCTCGACCTGCGGCTGGAAAGCGCCGCGGCCTCGGAATTCGCCGAGAATACCAAGGGCGACAACGGTTTCGCCGTGCCCGAGCCGCGCTGGCACCTGTCCAGCCGCCGGGTTATGACGATGGGTTGGGTCGAAGGCGTGCCGCTGGGCGACAACGCGGCGCTCGACGCCGCCGGCCACGACCGCCGGGTGCTGGGCGCGCGGGTGCTGCAGCTGTTCCTCAGCCATGCCCTGCGCGACGGCTTCTTCCATGCCGACATGCACCAGGGCAACATGAAGGTGACGGCCGACGGCCACATCGCCGCCTATGACTTCGGCATCATGGGCCGGATCGACGAATATACCCGCAAGGTCTATGCCGAGATCCTGTTCGGTTTCATCCGCAAGGATTACCGCCGCGTCGCCGAGGTCCATTTCGAGGCCGGCTACGTCCCCGCCGACCGCGACATGGAAGCCTTCGCCAGCGCCCTGCGCGCGGTGGGCGAGCCGATCTTCGGCATGGACGCCTCGCGGATCTCGATGGCGCGGCTGCTGTCCTACCTGTTCGAGGTGACCGAACGCTTCGGCATGCAGACAAGGACCGAGCTGATCCTGCTGCAGCGCACCATGGTGGTGGTCGAGGGCGTGGCCCGCTCGCTCGACCCGCATATCAATATCTGGGAAGTCGCCCGGCCGATCGTCGAGGGCTACATCCGCGAGAATGTCGGCCCGCGCGCCGCGCTGCGTGACGTCGGCCGGACGGTGCAGGTGATGGCCCGTTTCGGCCCGCGCCTGCCGCAGATGGTCGAGGCCGCGCTGATCCGCGGCTCCGAGCCCGAGGCCCCGGCCGAGCCCGCCCGCCGCGCCGGTCCGCTGGGCTGGCTGCTGCTGGGCGCGGCGCTGATGGGCGCCGGGGTCTGGGTCGGGACGTTGCTCTAGCCTCCGCCCCGATCCAGCCTTAGCCCCGCGCGGCGATCAGGGTCGCGGCGCCGGCCATCACAACCGCGCTGCCGCGATTGGCCGCCCGCACCGCCCGGCGGCTTTTCAGCAGCCGCCGGGCGCGGCTGGCCAGTGTCACCCAGCCCAGGTCGACGGCGATCAGCACCGCGGTCATCGTCAGGGTCAGCTCGGCCCAGCCCGAGACGGTCATCCGCGTCATGTCGATGATCGTCGGCACCAGGGCGAGGTAGAACAGCATGATCTTGGGATTGCCCAGGGTGACGGCCAGCCCGGCACCGAACATGCGCCAGCCGGGGGCGTGCGGCGGCAGCGCCCCGGCCTCGGTTTCAGCCGGCGCGCGCCACATCTTCCAGGCCAGCACCAGCAGATAGGCGACCCCGGCCCAGCGGATCAGGGCAAAGACCGGCTGGAAGCTCTGGGCGATGGCCGACAGGCCCCAGACCGTCAGCGACAGCCAGACCGCCTCGCCCAGCCACATCGCGGCGAGGAAGGGCAGCACCTCGCGCCCGCCCCGCGCCAGCACGCGGGCGACGAGCGCGGCGATGCTGGGCCCGGGCGCGCCGGCGGCAACGGCAAGGGCGCCGGCGAAGATCAGAAGCGAGGCGAGGGTCATGGCGGGCTCCGCACTTGGGACGGCCGAGGCTAGGCCGGCGGGCAGAGGCGATCAAGGGCCGAGGCCGGGGGCGCTGCCCCCGGACCCCCGGGATATTTGCGTGAAGATGAAAGGGATGCGAGGTGCCCCCCGCCTCCGACGCCCTAAGCGCGCTGGTCCTTGGGCGAGGCCATGACGACATAGGAGGTGATGGCGCTGACCTGGGGCAGGGTGCCCAGCACCTCGGTATGGAACTGCTTGTAGGCGGCGAGGTCGGCGACCTCGACCCGCAGCAGGTATTCGACGTTGCCGGTGATGTTGTGGCACTCGGCGACCTGCGGCGCGCGGGCGATGGCGCGTTCGAAGGCCTCCTGGGACGCCTTGGTGTGCTGCGACAGGCCGACGGTGATATAGGCGGTGAAGCCGGTGCCCATCGCCGCCGGGTCGAGCACCGCGCGGTAGCCCTTGATCACCCCGCGCCGTTCGAGATCCTGCACCCGGCGCAGGCAGGCCGAGGGCGACAGGCCCACGCGCTCGGCCAGTTCGAGATTCGAGATCCGACCATCGCGGGAGAGTTCCTGCAATATCCGGTCGTTTGTGCGATCATTCTTGGTCATTGATTGATATGTTTGTCTCTTTGCGGGGCAGATGGCAACCCGATTGCGGAGATATTCGCATAATGTTGCGGCATGACCTACCAGATCCTCACCGCGCTTGTCGCCTTCGCCTTCGTCTCGTCGATCACGCCGGGGCCGAACAACCTGATGCTGATGGCCTCGGGGGCCAATTTCGGCCTGCGCCGCACGGTGCCGCACATGTTCGGCGTCGCGCTGGGATTCGTGGTGATGACGATCCTGCTAGGCGCCGGGCTGGCGCGGCTGTTCGACCTGTGGCCGCCGCTGCACCTGGTGCTTAAGGGGCTGAGCCTGGTCTACATGGCCTGGCTGGCCTGGAAGATCGCCCATGCCGCCCCGCCCGAGGCGGTGGCGGCCGAGGGGCGGCCGCTGACCTTCCTGCAGGCGGCCGGATTCCAGTGGGTCAACCCTAAGGCCTGGGCGATGGCGATGACCGCGATCGCCGCCTACGCGCCGCCCGACAGCCTGCTGGGCGTGCTGCTGGTCGCCGGGGTGTTCGGCGTGGTCAACCTGCCCTCGATCACCACCTGGGCGGTGCTGGGCCGCGGCCTGCGCCGGGTGCTGAGCGATCCGGCGCGGCTGCGGGTCTTCAACTGGGGCATGGCGGCGATGCTGCTGGCCTCGCTCTGGCCGTTGCTGCAGCACTAGAGCGCCGCCGGGGGATCACAACGAGATGCGGAAGCGGGCGAAGCCGTTCGGCCCCTGACCGGCCGCTTCGATGCGCACGCCCGCAGCGTCGCCGAGGTAGTTCGCCGCCTTCGGCCCGGTATCGAACAGCACCGTGGTGCCGGGCAACGGCGCGAAATGCCAGTTGCCGTCGGCGCTGGGATTGATCGTGCCCTGCTCGACGATGTAGCGGACGATGACGTCGCGGTTGGTGTCGGGACCTTCGAAGATCACCGTGTCGCCCTTGGCGCCGGGGAAATCGCCGCCGCCGCCGGCGCGGTAGTTGTTGGTCGCGATGATGAATTCGGCGGCCGGATCGACCGGCTTGCCCTGGTAGGTCAGGTTGACGATCCGGCTGGCGCCCGGATTCAGCTCACCGCCCTTGCTGTCGAAGCGCGACGGCTGGCTGAGGTCGATCTGGTAGCGCACCCCGTCGATGACGTCGAAATTGTAGCTCGGGAAATCGGGGTTGAGCAGCACCTGGTCGGGCTTGCCCGGGGTGATCTGGTTGAACATCCCGGCCGAGCGTTCGAGCCAGCCCTGCAGCTGGGCGCCCGTTATTTTCACCGCCCGGACCGTGTTCGGGTAGAGGTAGAGATCGGCGACGTTCTTGATCGCCACCGCGCCCGCCGGCACATCGGTGTAATAGTCCGGCCCGCCACGACCGCCGGCCTTGAACGGCGCCGCCGCCGACAGCAGGGGCAGGGCGGCATACGCGGTATCCTTGAGCATCTGCCGCATGTACCAGAGCTGGGCGTTCGAGACGATCTGGACCGAGGGGTCGTCGGCCACCAGCGCGAAATAGCTTTGCAGCGGCGCCGAGGTCTTGCCGACCGGGCGGCGGATATAGGCCAGCGTCGCCTCGTGCTCCTTGCGGACCGAGTTCAGGATCGCGGGCTGGCTTGCGACGGTCGGCGTGATCGAGCGGTCGGGGTGGCGGATATAGATCGGCCGCGCCTCGGTCTCGGCGCTGATCACCCGCCACGCGTTGCCGTCGCGTTCCAGCATCAGGTCGATCAGGCCCATGTGAGAGCCCCAGAAGCCGCCCATCACCGCCGGCTTGCCGCCGATCGTGCCCTTGGCGACATCGACCTCCTTCATGTCGGCGAAGGTCGGCGAGGGGAAGACGAGGTGCTGGTGCCCGGTCATGATCGCGTCGACGCCGGCGACCCGGCCCAGCGGCACCGAGGCGTTCTCGGCCCCGTCGACATGGGCGGCGGCGTCGATGCCGGAATGCGACAGCGCGATGATGATGTCGGCGCCGGCTTCCTTGATCTCGGGCACCCAGGCCTGCGCGGTCGAGACGATGTCGCGCGTGGTCACGCGGCCCTCGAGGTTGTGGCTGTCCCACTGCATGATCTGCGGCGGCACGAAGCCGATGATGCCGACGCGGATCGGGTGCTTGATGCCGGCGCCGTCGGCGATCTCGCGGTCGAGGATGACATAGGGCTTGATCAGGGTCTCGTCCCCGCGCGGATCGGCGCCCTGTTTCTTGACCACGTTGGCCGAGACGATCGGGAACTTGGCCCCGGCGATCGACTTTTCGAGAAAGCCGAGCCCGTAGTTGAACTCGTGATTGCCCAGCGTCGAGGCCTCGATTCCCACCGTGTTCATCGCGGTGATCACCGGGTGCATGTCGCCGTCCTTCATGCCGCGCTCATAGGCGATGTAGTCGCCCATCGGGTTGCCCTGCAGGAAATCGCCGTTGTCGAGCAGCATCGAATTGGTCGCCTCAGCCCGGATGCCGGCGATCAGCGAGGCGGTGCGGGCCAGGCCGACGGTATCGACCGGCTTGTCGGCGTAGTAGTCGTAGGGGAAGACATGGACGTGGAGATCGGTGGTCTCCATGATCCGCAGGTGGGCCTGGTTGGTGGCGGCACGGGCCGAGAAGGGATGAAGCGCGATCAAGGAAACACCTGCGGCGGCTGACTGGTTAAGAAAACTGCGGCGCGTCATGCCTTTAGCGTTGTCGGCGGACATGGGGAACCTCTGCTGTCGGATTTGCCCCGGCATGGTCGCGGTCGCGGTCGCCGGGGGCTTATGTCAAGTGTTTCAGCCTGCCAGAAGCGGGCGCGACTGGCCAGCAAATTCACTCGCGTAGAGGTTGCGACGATCTTCCCCCTTGCCGAGGCAGTTTGCGCCTGCCCGATCCGCGTGGCAGGAAAGACGCGCAGCGCAGGGAGGGCAGGACATGCGGATCGCGGAGCAGGTGACATTCGGCGGCTCGGGGCTGGAGCGGGAAGCGGGGCTGCGCGGCGATGCCGAAGCCCAGGCACGGATGTGGGCCGACCCGGACGCCCGGGTGCTGCCGCTGTGGCGCGGCAAGCCGCTGATCGCCGGCGAGGAGCGCGATAGGCTGGGGTTGCTGGCGCCGGATCACGAGGTGCTGGCGCTGGCCGGCGAACCGCGCCTGTTCCTCGGTCTCGACGGCGACGCCCCGCGCTTTGCCGCCGATATCTCGCGCTGGGAGCCGACGGGGCTGGACACTGCCGCGCTGGGCGCCTTCTTCGATCCCAGCGAACAGCACCACCCGGCCCTGCCGCCCGACCAGCGCTTTGCCGAGCTGCGCGGGGTGATGGCCCGGCTCAGCCCGCGCGACGCCGAGCTCGCCGCCACCGCCCGGGCGCTCTATTCCTGGCACCGGACCCACGGCTTCTGCGCCCGCTGCGGCGCGGCGAGCGCGGTCGCCATGGCCGGCTGGCAGCGCATCTGCCCGTCCTGCGGCGGGCACCATTTCCCGCGCACCGATCCCGTCGTCATCATGCTGATCACGCGGGGGAATTCGGTGCTGATGGGGCGCTCTCCGGCCTGGCCCGAGGGGATGTATTCGCTGCTTGCCGGCTTCATCGAGCCGGGCGAGCCGATCGAAGCCGCGGTGCGGCGCGAGGTGGCCGAGGAGACCGGCGTCAGGGTCGGCGCGGTCGAGTATCTCGCCAGCCAGCCCTGGCCCTTCCCGGCCTCCTTGATGCTGGGCTGCTGGGGCCGGGCGGAAAGCGAAGAGATCACCATAGACCCGGTCGAGATCGAGGATGCGCTCTGGGTCACGCGCGAGGAGATGGTCAGCGTGATGGCCGGGTTGCACGACCGCATCAGGCCGGCCCGGCGCGGCGCCATCGCCCATTTCCTGATCGCCAACTGGCTTGCGGACCGGCTCGATTGAGGCAACAGTCTCTGCCGCGGGGCAAGAGGGTTCGAGCAATGAATTTATCGACACGAGAGGATATCGAGGCGCCGGTCGACTACGTCTTCACGGCCCTGAGCGATTTCGGCGATTTCGAGCGCGCGGCGCTGCGGCGCGGGGCCGAGGTGACGCGCACCGACGATCTTGGCGCGATCGGGCCGGGCGCGGCCTGGCGGGCGCAGTTCGAGATGCGGGGCAAGCCGCGGCGGCTGGACGTCACCCTGGCGGAATACGACCATCCCCGGCGGATGCGCTTCGACGGCGAGTCGAAGAATGTCGAGGGCGAGCTGGTCTACGAACTGCACGAGTTGTCGCCGCGCCGGACGCGGGTGATCGTCAAGGTCGAGATGCGGCCGCTGTCGCTGCCGGCGCGGATCGCGCTGCAGTCGCTGCGGCTGGCCAAGACCCGCACCAACGCCAAGTTCGGCCGCCGGGTGCGTGGCTTCGTGCACGAGATCGAGGGGCGTTATCGCAGCGGCGCGGCCTGAACCGCCGCGCCCGTCCCTCGCCGCTCAGCCCTTCGCCACCTCGTGCCGGCGCGGATCGGCCGGGTAGACCCCCAGCAGCTTCATCTGGCTGGTGAAGTAACGCAGTTCCTCCAGCGCCAGCTGGACGTTGCGGTCGTCCGGGTGGCCCTCGATATCGGCATAGAACTGGGTCGCGGTGAACGAGCCGTCGACCATGTAGCTTTCCAGCTTGGTCATGTTGACGCCGTTGGTGGCGAAGCCGCCCATCGCCTTGTAGAGCGCGGCCGGGATGTTGCGCACCCGGAAGACGAAGGTGGTCATCATGCCGGAGCTGCCGCGGCGCTTGAGGTCGGGCTCGCGCGCCATGATCAGGAAGCGGGTGGTGTTGTGCTTGTGATCCTCGATATGGCGGGCAAGGATGTCGAGCCCGTAGACATCGGCCGCGAGGTCCGAGGCCAGGGCCGCGTCCTCGGGATTGCCCATCTCGGCCACTTCGCGCGCGGCGCGGGCGTTGTCGGAGCTGACCACCCCGGCGATATCGTTGTCGCGCAGGAAGCTGGCGCATTGCGGCAGCAGCACCAGGTGGCAATGGGCGCGCTTGACCTGTTCCAGCTTGGTGCCCGGCACGCCCAGCAGGTTGATATGGACCCGGACGAAGGCCTCGTCGACGATGTGCAGGCCGCTTTCGGGCAGCAGCCGGTGGATGTCGGCCACCCGGCCATAGGTGGTGTTCTCGACCGGCAGCATCGCCAGATCGACCTCTCCCTTGCGGCACAGCTCGATCGCGTCCTCGAAGGTCCGGCAGGGCACCGCCTCCATGCCCGGACGGGCGTCGTGGCAGGCCTGATGCGAGTAGGCTCCCAGCTCTCCCTGAAACGCGATCCGCCCGGTCATCCGCCTCTCCTCCAGCGCGTTCGGCCCGCCCCGGGGCCACACGGGCCGGTAACTATACCTTGAAAACTGAGAGTGGAAGCGGATAGATACGGCGAGACAACGGCCAGCTTGAGGCGCGACATGTTCGACACGATGACCTTCACCAAGATACTCGGTGCCTTCTGCGGGGCGCTGCTCATCTTCCTGCTCGGGAACTGGGCGGCAGAGGGCCTATACGGCGGCGGCGAAGGCGGCCATGGCGAGGAAAAGCAGGCCTACACCATCGATACCGGCGCGACGGACACCGCCGCGGCCAAGGATCAGGGCCCCGATTTCGCCACCGTCTACGCCTCGGCCGATCCGAAGAAGGGCGAGCGAATCTTCAGCAAATGCAAGGCTTGCCACAAGGTCGACGGCAACAACGCCACCGGCCCGCACCTGAACGGCGTGGTCGGCCGCGACGTCGCCTCGGTGCCGGATTTCAACTATGACAACGCGCTGAAGAGCCTCGGCGGCAAATGGACGCCGGACCGCATCCAGCAGTTCATCCACGACCCGAAGAAATTCGCGCCGGGCACCAAGATGGGCTTTGCCGGTCTGAAGAAAATCGAGGACCGCGCCAACGTCATCGCCTATCTCGCGACGCTCAACTGAGCCCCGAACGGGCTGAGAACTCAGGGGCCGCCTCTGCCGGGGCGGCCTTTTGCATGCGCGGCCGGGTCGCAGGGCGTTCACGGAATCTCAACTTGAACATTTGACAGCGCCGTTCATAGCTTGCCTGATAGCGTGAGCCATTTTTACAGGGGTTCCGCGCCGGCCCGAGACGCGCCGCAGCGACCAGACGCAACCGCCCGGAGGACCGTATGGATACCACCCGCCCCGCAGCCGCTACAATTTGTCGCACAGGGGCAGGGAGAGGCGCGGCCGCGCTGTCGGCGCTGATGCTCGCGACGCTGATCTGGCTGCTGGCCGCGGCCGGTGGTCATGCCCAGAGCGACGGTATCCAGGCCGATGCCGGGCAGGCCGAGGCCGGCGTCACCACCTCCTACGGCATCTCGCCCTTCGGCACCCTGAAATACCCGGCCGACTTCAAGCATCTCGACTACGTCAATCCGGACGCACCCAAGGGCGGCGAGATCTCGGAATGGATGATCGGCGGCTTCGACAGCATGAACCCCTACACCATCAAGGGCCGGGCCGGTGCGCTGTCGAGCATGTTCTACGAATCCCTGCTGACCGGCGTCGATGACGAGCCGGGCGCCGCCTATTGCCTGATCTGCAAGACGATCACCTATCCCAAGGACCGCAGCTGGGTGATCTTCACCATGCGGCCCGAGGCGAAGTTCTCGGACGGCTCTCCGGTCACGGCCGAGGATGTCGCTTTCTCCTACGAGACCTTGCTGAAGAAGGGCCTGCCGGATTTCCGCTTCGTCCTCGCCCAGCAGGTCGACAAGGCCGAGGTGCTGGGGCCGCACAAGATCAAGTTCACCTTCAAGAAGGGCTTCCCGACGCGCGACCTGCCGCAGATGGTGGGCAGCCTGCCGATCTTCTCGAAGGCCGATTTCGAGCGCACCCATCGCGACTTCGCCGCCTCGAGCCTGAAGCCGATGCTGGGCTCGGGGCCTTACGTGCTCGACAGCCTCGATGTCGACCAGCGCATCGTCTATCGCCGCAACCCGGACTATTGGGGCAAGGATCTGCCGATCAATGTCGGGCGGTACAACTTCGACAAGATCCGGATCGAGTATTACGGCGATTCCAACGCCGCCTTCGAAGGCTTCAAGGCCGGCAGCTACACCTTCCGGGGCGAGAACTCGTCGAAGCTCTGGGCGACCAGCTACAACTTCCCCGCCGTCCAGAAGGGCTGGGTCAAGGTGGCCGAACTGCCCAACGGCAACATCGCCTCGGGCCAGGGTTTCATCTTCAACCTGCGGCGGCCGAAGTTCCAGGACATCCGCGTGCGCGAGGCGATCGGGCTGGCCTTCAATTTCGAATGGTCGAACGAAACGCTGTTCTACGGCCAGTATGCCCGGATCAATTCGTTCTGGGAGAACAGCGACCTGGCCGCCAAGGGCAAGCCGAGCCCGGGCGAGCTCAAGCTGCTTGAGCCGCTGGCGGGCGAGTTGCCGCCCGGCGTGCTGACCGAGGACGCGGTGATGGCCCCGGTCTCGGGTAAGCGCCAACTCGACCGGCGCAACCTGCGCAAGGCGTCGAGGCTGCTGGACGAGGCGGGCTGGAAAGTGGGCAAGGACGGCAAGCGCCGCAACGCCAAGGGCGAGACGCTGAAGGTCGAGTTCCTCAACGACCAGCAGGCCTTCGACCGGGTCATCAATCCTTACGTCGAGAACCTGCAGCGGCTGGGGATCGACGCCTACATGACCCGCGTCGACAGCTCGCAATACACCACGCGGATCCGCAATCCGGACTACGATTTCGACATCATCACCGGGATGCTGGGCCAGAGCTACATCCCCAGCTCGGGCCTCAAGCAGTATTTCGGCTCGGAAACCGCCAATGTCTCGACCTTCAACCAGATGGGGCTCCAGGACAAGGCGGTGGACGCGCTGATCGACGACGTGCTGAACGCCAATACCAAACCCGCGATGGTCACCGCCGTCCATGCGCTTGACCGGGTGCTGCGGGCGCTGCATTTCTGGGTGCCCGAGTGGTACAAGAACAAATACACGGTCGCCTATTACGACATGTACGAACACCCGAAGAACATGCCGCCCCATGCCCTGGGCGAGACCGATTTCTGGTGGTACAACGCCAAGAAGGCCGCGGCGCTGAAGGCCGCCGGCGCCTTCCAGTAGGGCGGCGGCATCATGGGCGCCTATATCCTGCGGCGGTTGCTGCTGATGATCCCGACCCTGTTCGGGATCATGGTGATCAACTTCACCCTGACCCAGTTCGTCCCCGGCGGCCCGATCGAGCAGATCGTCGCCCGGCTGCAGGGCCAGGGCGACGTGTTCCAGAACTTCTCGGGCAGCGGCGACAGCGGCGCCCAGCAGACGGCCCAGGCGGACACTGCCGGCGACCAGCGCTATCTCGGTGCCCGGGGCCTGCCGCCGGAATTCATCAACGAGCTGGAAAAGCAATTCGGTTTCGACAAGCCGCCGCTGGAACGGTTCCTCGACATGATGTGGAACTACCTCCATTTCGACTTCGGCCAGAGCTATTTCCGCTCGATCAGCGTCGTCGACCTGGTGCTGGAGAAGATGCCGGTGTCGCTGTCGCTCGGGCTGTGGTCGACGCTGATCGCCTATCTGGTCTCGATCCCGCTGGGCATCCGAAAGGCGGTCAAGGACGGGTCGAGCTTCGACACCTGGACCTCGGGGGCGATCATCGTCGGCTATGCCATCCCCGGCTTCCTGTTCGCCATCCTGCTCCTGGTGCTGTTCGCCGGCGGCAGCTACTGGCGCCTGTTCCCGCTGCGCGGGCTGGTCTCGGACAACTGGGAGCAGCTCAGCCTGATCGGCAAGGTGCTGGACTATTTCTGGCACATCACCCTGCCGGTGCTGGCCTCGACCATCGCCAGCTTCGCCACCCTGACGCTGCTGACCAAGAACAGCTTCCTCGACGAGATCAAGAAGCATTACGTCATGACCGCCCGCGCCAAGGGCCTGACCGAGCGCCGGGTGCTTTACGGCCATGTCTTCCGCAACGCGATGCTGATCGTCATCGCCGGCTTCCCGGCGCTGTTCGTCTCGGTCTTCTTCGGCGGCTCGGTGATCATCGAGACGATCTTCTCGCTCGATGGGCTCGGCCGGCTGGGCTACGAGGCGGCGGTGGCGCGCGACTACCCGGTGATCTTCGGCACCCTGTTCGTCTTCAGCGTCATCGGCCTTGTCATGGGGCTGGTCTCGGACCTGATGTATGTCTGGGTCGATCCCCGCATCGATTTCGCCACGCGGGAGACCTGACGTGGCGCTGTCTCCGCTCAACAAGCGCCGCTGGCGCAACTTCCGCTCGAACCGGCGCGCCTACTGGTCGCTGATCCTGTTCGCCGTGCTGTTCGGCCTGTCGCTGTTTGCCGAGTTCATCGCCAACGACCACCCGCTGCTGGTCAGCTACAAGGGCGAGATCTACAGCCCCGTGCTGCATTTCTATCCCGAGACGGCCTTCGGCGGCGATTTCCAGACCGAGGCGGTCTATCGCGACCCGGAAGTGCAATGCCTGATCGTCGCCGCCGGGGCCGACAGCTGCTTCGACGCGCCGGCCAAGGTGATGAGGGAGGCGCAGACGACCGGCATGGTGGACGGCAAGAAGATCACGCCGGGCTGGATCCTCTGGCCGCCGATCCCCTACAGCTACAACACCGTCAACAACATCGAGGGCTCCGCCCCCTCGGCCCCAGACGCCAAGCACTGGCTCGGCACCGACGACACCGCGCGCGACGTGCTGGCGCGGGTGATCTACGGCTTCCGCATGTCGGTGGCCTTCGCCCTGATCACCACGCTGTTGACCTCGGTCATCGGCATCGCGGCGGGGGCGGTACAGGGCTATTTCGGCGGCTGGATCGACCTCATCTTCCAGCGCATCATCGAGATCTGGGGCTCGACCCCCAGCCTCTACGTCATCATCATCGTCGCCGCGATCTGGCAGATGAGCTTCTGGCTGCTGGTCTTCCTGATGGTGCTGTTCGGCTGGACGGCGCTGGTCCATGTCGTGCGGGCCGAGTTCCTGCGGGCGCGCAACTTCGAATATGTCCGCGCCGCCCGCGCCCTGGGCGTGACCAACGGCACGATCATGTTCCGCCACGTCCTGCCCAACGCCATGGTCGCCACCGTCACCTTCCTGCCCTTCATCATCACCGGCGCCATCGGCAGCCTTGCCACGCTCGACTTCCTCGGCTTCGGCCTGCCCTCCTCGGCACCGTCGCTGGGCGAGCTGACGCTGCAGGCCAAGCAGAACCTGCAGGCGCCGTGGCTGGGCTTCTCGGCCTTCTTCACCTTCGCCATCATGCTGTCGCTGCTCGTCTTCATCTTCGAAGGGGTGCGCGACGCCTTCGACCCGCGAAAGACCTTCGAATGAGCGATACCGTCCTCGACATCCGCGACCTGCGCGTCCGCTTCAGCCAGGACGGCCAGGTCAACGAGGCGGTAAAGGGCGTCAGCTTCACCGTCGGCCGCGGCGAGACCGTGGCGCTGGTGGGCGAATCCGGCTCGGGCAAGTCGGTGACGGCGCTGTCGACCGTGTCGCTGCTGTCCGGCGCGGCGAATGTCTCGGGCAGCGTCCGCTACCTCGGCCAGGAGATGGTGGGCGCCGACGACGAACGGCTGCGCAAGGTGCGCGGCAACGACATCAGCTTCATCTTCCAGGAGCCGATGACCTCGCTCAACCCGCTGCACACGCTGGAAAAGCAGATCACCGAGAGCCTGACGGTGCACCAGGGCCTGACCGGCGCCAGGGCGCGGACGCGGGTGGTGGAACTGCTGGAAAAGGTCGGCATCCGCGACGCCGAAAGCCGGCTCGGCGCCTATCCGCACCAGCTCTCGGGCGGGCAGCGCCAGCGGGTGATGATCGCCATGGCGCTGGCCAACAATCCCAAGCTGCTGATCGCCGACGAGCCGACGACGGCGCTCGACGTCACCATCCAGGCCCAGATCCTCGAATTGCTGGCCGAGCTCAAGCGCGAGGAGGGGATGAGCCTGCTGTTCATCACCCACGACCTCGGCATCGTCCGCCGGATCGCCGACCGGGTCTGCGTCATGCAGGGCGGCGAGATCGTCGAGCAGGGCAAGACGGCGGCGATCTTCGACAACCCGCAGCACCCCTACACCAGGAAGCTGCTGGGGGCCGAGCCCACGGGCCGGCCCGACCCGGTGCCGGCGGGCGCGGAAGAGATCATCCGCACCGATGCCCTGCGGGTCTGGTTCCCGATCCAGCGCGGTTTCCTGCGGCGCACCGTCGGCCATGTGAAGGCGGTCAACGCGGCGACGATCTCGGTGCGGGCGGGCGAGACGCTGGGCGTCGTCGGCGAAAGCGGCTCCGGCAAGACGACGCTGGCGCTGGCGATCATGCGGCTGATCTCGTCCGAGGGGCCGATCACCTATCTCGGCCAGGACATCCAGGGGCTGAAGACCCGTGCCCTGCGGCCGCTGCGGCGCCACATGCAGATCGTGTTCCAGGACCCTTACGGCAGCCTGTCGCCGCGGATGACGATCGAGCAGATCATCGCCGAGGGGCTGGGTGTGCACGGCACCGCGCCGGGCCGCAACAAGCGCGAGATGGTGGCCGAGATCATGGCCGAGGTCGGGCTCGACCCGGAGACGATGGGCCGCTACCCGCACGAGTTCTCGGGCGGCCAGCGCCAGCGCATCGCCATCGCCCGGGCGATGATCCTGCGGCCGCGCCTTCTCGTGCTGGACGAGCCGACCAGCGCGCTGGACATGACGGTGCAGGTCCAGATCGTCGAGCTGCTGCGCCAGCTGCAGGCGAAGCACGGGCTGGCCTATCTGTTCATCAGCCACGATTTGCGGGTGGTGCGGGCGCTGTCGCACAAGGTGGTGGTGATGCGCCAGGGCGACGTGGTCGAGAGCGGCGCGGGCGAGGCGCTGTTCCAGGCGCCGCAGCACGACTATACCCGCGCCCTGCTGGCCGCCGCCTTCAACCTCAAGGCCGAGGCCGCCGGGCTGGAAGAGGCCTGAGCGGGCCGGAGCCCCCGGAGTATTTCCGCAAAGTAGAAGCACAGGCGCGCGCTGCATTTCTTCTTTGTCCAAATACTCCCGCCGGAGGCGGCCCGACCGTGCCGCAATGGGAGGTGTCGGGGCAGGTGCACCCGGCCGCAGGGAAGCGGGCAGCAACCCTGCGGCGGGGCACATCCCCCGCGGCGCGATGGCGCCACGGGGGAAGCTCAGATCGCGGTGCTGTGGCCGGCTTTCGACAGGTCGTAGGCGTCGAAGCTGCGGGCGATCATCCGCGTCAGCGGCCGGGCGTGTTCCGGGATCGCCAGCCCCTCGGCGCTGATCGCGACCATCTCGGGGAAGGCCTTCGCCGCCTTGTCGTACATCTCGGCCAGCTGCGCCTCGGAGGCGCCGTAGTCGCGGATCAGCTCGGCCGTGGAGACCTTGAAGTCGCACATCAGCGCCTCGATGATCCGGCCGCGCAGCTTGTCCTCTTCGCTGAAGACATGGCCGCGGCGGGTGGCGAATTCTCCCTCGCGGATCGCCTTGGTGTAATCGGCCGTCGCGCTGGCATTCTGGGCATAGCCCTGCGGGAAGCGCGAGATCGACGAGGCGCCGAGGCCCACCAGTACCTGCGCGGTGTCGTCGGTATAGCCCTGGAAGTTGCGCCGCAGCGTCCCGTTGGCCTGGGCCACGGCCAGCCCGTCCCCGGGCCGGGCGAAATGGTCGATGCCGATCTCGCGATAGCCGTCCCAGACGAAGAGCTTGCGCGCGGTCTCGAACAGCGCCAGCCGCTCCTCGGGCCGGGGCAGGGTATCGGACGGGATCATCACCTGCCGCCGGGCCATCCACGGCACATGGGCATAGCCATAGAGCGCCACCCGGTCGGGCGCCAGCGAGAGCAGCTTCTGGACCGAATCCGCCAGCCGCTCGGGGCTCTGCTGCGGCAGGCCGTAGAGGATATCGGCATTGAGGCTGTGCACGCCCCGGGCGCGTATCGCCTCGACCGCGTCGCGGGTGACGTCGTAGGTCTGGTCGCGGCCGATGATCTTCTGGATCTCGAGATCGAAATCCTGCACCCCGATCGAGGCGCGGTTCATCCCCGCCGCCGCCAGCGCGTCGAGCCGTGCGTCGTCGATCTCGTTCGGGTCGATCTCGACCGAGAACTCGGCCCCCTCGCCCATCGGCACGGCCTCGAAGACGGTGCCGGCCAGGTCGGAAATCATGTCCGCCGGCAGCATCGTCGGCGTGCCGCCGCCCCAATGCAGCCGCGACAGCCGCACGCCGGGGGCGAGCCGCTCCTTCAGCAGCGCGATCTCGGTCTTGAGAATCTCGGCATAGGCCCGCACCGGTTCGTCCGAGCTGGTGCCCTGCGTCCGGCAGGCGCAGAACCAGCACAGCCGGCGGCAGAACGGGACATGGAGGTAGAGGGAAATTTCCGACCCCGCCGGGATCGACTCGATCCAAGCGGAGAAATGCTCGTGACCCACTGACGCGTTGAAATGCGGTGCCGTCGGATAGCTTGTATATCGGGGCACACGCGCGTCAAAAAGCCCGAGCCGCGTCAGTTGCGATTCAGTTGCCATTGGACTACCTTGATAATCCGATTGCTTAGCGCCTTGACACAGATCAAACGAGAGCCGGATGGACCTCCATAACGCCAGTTTCAATTCCCATGATTGTGGGGACTGCCCGATCCGGCACCGCGCTGTCTGCGCACGTTGCGACGACCGAGAGCTCGAGGAGCTCGAGAAGATCAAGTACTACCGCAGCTACGAGGCCGGACAGACGGTGATCTGGTCGGGCGACCAGATGGATTTCGTCGGCTCGGTGGTCACCGGCATCGCGACCCTGACCCAGACGATGGAGGATGGCCGCCGCCAGATGGTCGGCCTGCTGCTGCCGTCGGATTTCGTCGGCCGGCCGGGGCGCCCCGCCGCCGCCTATGACGTTACCGCGACCACCGATCTGGTGATGTGCTGCTTCCGCAAGAAGCCGTTCGAGGACATGATGCTGCGCACGCCGCATATCGGCCAGCGGCTGCTCGAGATGACGCTGGACGAACTGGACGCGGCGCGGGAATGGATGCTGCTTCTGGGCCGCAAGACCGCGCGCGAGAAGATCGCCAGCCTTGTCGCCATCATCGCCCGGCGCGACGCCTCGCTGACGCTCGACGGCACCAAGGGGCCGCTGACCTTCGACCTGCCGCTGACGCGCGAGGCGATGGCCGACTATCTCGGGCTGACGCTGGAAACCGTCAGCCGCCAGATCTCGGCGCTCAAGCGTGACGAGGTCATCGTGCTGGAAGGCAAGCGCCACGTCACGATCCCGAATTTCGATCGGCTGCTGGAAGAGGCGGGCGACGATTCGGATGGCGGGATGCTGGTCTAAGCCTCTGATTTCGAAGCTGATCCAGTTGCGCGCGCGGAGCGCGCAAGGCTGTTGCGCGGGCGCTGCGCGCCGTGGGGGCGCTGCCCCCGTCGCCAGGAGCGACTCCCCCGGGATATTTTCATTCAGGTGAAAGGCAGGGCGCCGGCCTCCAGCTGGGAGGGCCGGGGCGCGCAAAAAAAGGCGCCGCTCCCGAGGCAGGGGCGACGCGCAAGTGGGGAACATTGTGGCGGGGCAGGGCCCCGCCAGGCCCGTCGGTGGGCCCTGAAGATCAGTGGGCCATGAAGACCGGCACTTCGGCGCCTTCGAGCATGGCACGGGTGGCGCCGCCGAGGATCGCCTCGCGGAAGCGCGAATGGCCATAGGCCCCCATCACCAGCATGTCGGCGTTCTGGTCGCGCAGGTGGCGCTTGAGCACTTCCGAGACCTTCGGCATCGTCTTGGCCAGCACCGAAACCTCGCTCCGGACGCCGTGGCGCGCCAGCATCTGGCTCAGCGCCCCGCCGGGATCTGAGCGTTCGGGGCCGTGCTGCGGCGGGTCGACGACGACGATGTTCACCGTGTCGGCGGCCTTCAGCATCGGCAGCGCCCGGCGGATCGCCGCCAGCGCCTCGGAGCTCTGGTTCCAGGCCACGACGATGCGCTTGCCGAGCGTCTCGCCCAGGCCGCCCTCGGGCAGCACCAGGACCGGCGCCTGGCCGTCGAACATCGCTGCCTCGACCACGGCCTCGTCCTCCTGGCCGCGGCCTTCGCCATAGGGCTGCGGCAGGACCACGAGGTCGCTGAACCGGGCCCGCAGCGCCACGATCGCGCCGAGGCCGCCGATCTGGGCCACAGCCGCGTCGACGCCCCAGCTGATATCCTCGGAACCCAGCACCTCGCGCACCTTGGTCTCGATCTCCTCGGCCTCGGCCTTGGCGCGGTCGATCAGTTCCTGCTGCAGCATCACCGTGGCGCCGGCGTAGTAGTAGCCCGCTTGCGTCCGGTCGATTCCGAGGCAGAGCACGTCAAGATGCGCGCCTTCGCGACGCGCGAGTTCTACCGCCGCGCGCAGGGTCGGTTCGAGCCCCTCCAGCGCCGTCAGAACCGTCAGAAGATTTTTGTAGGCCATCGGAAAACCCCTTGGAAAAGCTTGATTTTCAGAGCGACCGGACGTCGCGCTTCCGGATGCAGCAATACGCCACGCGCGCGATGGCCGCATTGACTTCGATCAACCCGCAGTTCACGCGTTTCTCACGTGGATATGGCCGAGGCTCACGCCTTTTTGACATGGATCAATGCGATTGCCCCCCCCTGCGGGCACACACGGATCCGTCGAATAATGCCCGGCCGAACCGACTCGGACCGGTAAAAAGACGAAGGGACGCACAATGTGGGATTTAGTTAAGCTGGTCGTGCTGGCGGTGATCGCGCTGTTCGCCGCGATCGCAGCCAACTACGCGCACGACCTTGCCTATCAGGTGCACGCAATCATCGTCATGCTCGTCGCCGGCGGACTGTTCCTCTGGAGCCTCCGCCAAGTGGGCGAGGAGCGGCCCGTCACCCCGACCAACGAATACATGGACGGCGTGGTGCGCTACGGTGTTGTGGCAACGGCATTCTGGGGCGTTGTCGGGTTTCTGATGGGGACGTTCATCGCGTTCCAGCTCGCCTACCCCGCCCTCAATTTCGAATGGGCCCAGGGCTTTGCCAACTTTGGCCGGCTGCGGCCGCTGCATACCTCGGCAGTGATCTTCGCCTTCGGCGGCAACGCCCTGATCGCCACCTCGTTCTACGTTGTGCAGCGCACCTCGGCGGCGCGGTTGTGGGGCGGCAATGCCGCCTGGTTCGTGTTCTGGGGCTACAACCTGTTCATCGTGCTGGCCGCGACCGGCTACCTGCTGGGCGCCACCCAGTCGAAGGAATATGCCGAGCCGGAATGGTATGTCGACCTGTGGCTGACCATCGTCTGGCTGGTCTACCTGGCGGTCTTCCTGGGGACGCTGGTGAACCGGAAGGAAAAGCACATCTACGTGGCGAACTGGTTCTACCTGTCGTTCATCGTGACGATCGCCATGCTGCATGTCTTCAACAACCTCGCGGTCCCGGTCTCGATCTTCGGCTCCAAGTCGGTGCAGGTCTTCTCGGGCGTGCAGGACGCGATGACGCAATGGTGGTACGGCCACAACGCGGTGGGCTTCTTCCTGACCGCCGGCTTCCTGGGCATGATGTACTACTTCGTTCCCAAGCAGGCCGAGCGTCCCGTCTATAGCTACAAGCTGTCGATCATCCACTTCTGGGCGCTGATCTTCCTGTATATCTGGGCCGGTCCGCACCACCTGCATTACACGGCGCTGCCCGACTGGGCCTCGACCCTGGGGATGATCTTCTCGATCATGCTGTGGATGCCCAGCTGGGGCGGCATGATCAACGGCCTGATGACCCTGTCGGGCGCCTGGGACAAGCTGCGCACCGATCCGATCATCCGGATGATGGTGGTCTCGGTCGGCTTCTACGGCATGTCGACCTTCGAAGGCCCGATGATGTCGATCCGCGCGGTCAACTCGCTGTCGCACTACACCGACTGGACCATCGGTCACGTCCATTCCGGCGCTCTGGGCTGGAACGGCATGATCACCTTCGGCGCGCTCTACTTCCTGACCCCGCGGCTGTGGAACCGCGAGCGGCTCTACAGCACGGCGCTGGTCTCGTGGCACTTCTGGCTCGCCACCATCGGCATCGTGCTCTACGCCTCGGCGATGTGGGTCTCGGGCATCATGCAGGGCCTGATGTGGCGCGAAGTCGACGCCAACGGCTTCCTGGTCAACTCCTTTGCCGACACCGTCGCGGCGATGCATCCGATGTTCGTGGTGCGCGCGACCGGCGGGGTGCTCTACCTGACCGGCGGCATCATCATGTGCTACAACCTCTGGAAGACCGTGACTTCGGTGGCCGAGAAAAAAGCCGCCTCCACGGCTGTTCCGGCTGAGTGATCGGAGACAGTCATGGCTTTTCTGGACAAACACAAGAAAATCGAAACCAACGCCTCGCTGCTCTTGGTGCTTGCCTTCCTGGTGGTCACCATTGGCGGTCTGGTCGAGATCGTGCCGCTGTTCTACCTGCAGAACACGATCGAGAAGGTGGAAGGGGTGCGCCCCTACACCCCGCTCGAACTGGCGGGCCGCAACATCTACATCCGCGAGGGCTGCTACGTCTGCCACAGCCAGATGATCCGCCCGATGCGCGATGAGGTCGAACGCTACGGCCATTATAGCCTGGCGGCGGAATCGATGTACGACCACCCGTTCCAGTGGGGCTCGAAGCGGACGGGGCCCGACCTCGCCCGCGTCGGCGGTCGCTACTCGGACGCCTGGCATGTCGACCACCTGACCAACCCGCAATCGGTGGTGCCGGAATCGGTAATGCCGAAATACGGCTTCCTGCTGCACAACATGATCGACGGGAAGTATATCGAGGACGTCATGAAGACCAACCAGATGGTCGGCGTGCCCTATACCGAAGATATGCTCAAGAACGCCCGGGCCGACTTTGCCGCCCAGGCCGATCCCGACAGCGATTACGAAGGGCTGCAGGAACGCTACGCCAAGGCCAATGTCCGCAATTTCGACGGCCAGCCCGGCATCTCCGAAATGGACGCGCTGATCGCCTATCTGCAAGTGCTGGGCACGATGGTCGATTTCTCGACCTTCATCCCCGACAAGAGCCGGTAGGAGGGGCCGATGGAAACCTACGAGGCCCTGCGTCATTTCGCGGATAGCTGGATGCTTCTGGGCCTGACCCTGGTGTTTCTCTTCGTGGTTCTCTGGGCCTTCCGCCCGGGGGGCCGCAAGAGCCAGGACGAGGCAGCGACCTCGATATTTCGAAACGAAAATAAGCCCGCCCGCGACGGTGCGCACAAGCACGGCACCTCTGGGAAGGAGGGGACGAAATGAGTGAGAAGAAACCTCAAGGGAAGAAGGCCAACGAGGTCGAGACGACCGGCCACAGCTGGGACGGTATCGAGGAATACAACAACCCGCTTCCGCGCTGGTGGCTGTGGACCTTCTATGCCTGCATAATCTGGGCGCTGATCTATTCGGTGCTCTACCCGGCCTGGCCGCTGGTCAAGGGCGCGACGCCGGGCCTGCTGGGCTGGTCGACCCGCGGCGACGTGGCCAAGGAGATCCAGCAGTTCGACGACAAGAACGCCGCGATCAACGCCAAGCTGGTGGCGACCGACCTGAACGACGTCGCCAAGGATCCGGCGCTGCAGCAATACGCGGTCAATGCCGGCGGCGCGGTGTTCCGCACCTGGTGCGCCCAGTGTCACGGCGCCGGCGCAGGGGGCAACAAGGGCTTCCCGAACCTGCTCGACGACGACTGGCTGCATGGCGGCACGCTGGACCAGATCTACACCACGGTGCAGCACGGCGTGCGTGATCCGGCCGACGAGAACACGCTGCCGGCGCCGGCGATGCCGGCCTGGGCCGACGTGCTCGAGCCCAAGGAGATCACCGATGTCGTGCAATACGTGCTGAAGATCTCGGGCCAGAAGGCGGATGCCGCGGCGGCGGATGCCGGCGCCACGGTCTTCGCCGACAACTGCGCCTCCTGCCATGGCGAGGACGCCAAGGGCATGGTCGAGATGGGCGCGCCCAACCTGACCGACGCGATCTGGCTCTATGGCGGCGACGTCAAGACGATCACCGAGACCGTCGACAAGGGCCGCGCCGGGGTGATGCCGTCCTGGACGGCGCGCCTGAAGGATGCCGACATCCGCGCCGTGGCCGTCTATGTCCACGGTCTGGGCGGCGGCGAGTAAGACCACCCACCACGACCCAGGCACGAGGAAGGCCCGGAACCGCAAGGTCCCGGGCCTTCCTTCGTTTCGCGGCATCGGCCTACAGGTCCCGCGGGGCGATCAGCCGCCAGCGCCGCCCGCGCCTCGTCCCCCGGGCCCGGCGCCGCGCCAGCCGGCGCCGGCCGAGGCGGCGTTCCTCGGCGCGTTCCTGCTCGATCAGCCGCCGCTCCAGGTCCTCGCTGCGGCCGTCGCGCATCCAGAGCGCCTCGTTGCGGGTCGCGGTCATGAAGCTATGTCCAAGAATTTCCAGCATGGTGCATTCCTTCCCAGTCGTGTCTGCCCTTTCAATATCTGGGAAATGCTGCGACCCTGCGACTCAGCAATAATCGCAATGTGTAAGCTGTGATTACATGACGCCCTGGCTGTCCCTGCCGCCGCTCTCGGCCCTGCGCGCCTTCGCGGCCTATGTCGAGACCGGCTCGGTCAGCGCGGCCGGGGCGCGGCTCAATGTCAGCCACGCGGCGGTGAGCCAGCAGTTGCGGGCGCTCGAGACGCATCTCGGCGTGCGCCTGCTCGACCGTTCGGGCCGGGCGCTGGAGCTGACGACCGAGGGCCGGCTGCTGGCCGACGCGGTGACGGCGGGATTCGGCGGCATCGCCCGGGTGGTCGAGCTGCTGACCGGCGCCGAGCAGAGCCGTCCGCTGCAGGTCACCACGACGCCGTCCTTCGCCGGCGGCTGGCTGATGCCCCGGCTGGCCGATTTCCGCAGCCGTCATCCCGAGATCGACCTGGCGATCGATCCCAGCGGCGCGGTCAAGCCGCTCGGCCCCGGCGGTCACGATGTCGCGCTGCGCTATGGCAACGGCGACTGGGCCGGGACCGAGGCGCATCTGCTGGTCGACTCGGGCCTCGTCGTCATCGCCGCGCCGGAGCTGGTCGGCGGCCGGGCGGTCGGTTGCGTCGCCGACCTGGCCGATCTGCCCTGGATGCAGGAGCTGGGCACCAATGAGGCGACCGATTTCCTGGAGCGGCACGGCGTCGCACGCGGGGCGGGGGGACTCACCTCGCTGCCGGGTAACATGATGATCGACGCGGTCCGCGACGGGCAGGGAGTCGCGGTGATCGCCCGCGCCTTTGTCGCTGCGGATATTGCCGCGGGCCGATTGCGGCTTCTGTTCGAGGACGATAGCCGCAAGGGATATTTTCTGGTTACGCCGCAAGGGGTTATGCGGCCTGCGGTGAAGGCTTTCGCGCAATGGGCGTTGCGTCAGGCGGCGCAGGATCGTCGCCCGACTTGACACAAGTCAATGCGCGGCCCTCGCGAATGAGTGAAAAGGGGCCTGCCCTCGACGAAATCGGGGGAGCACCGGCGCCCCGTCCTGTTCGCGCGTTTCCTGGGGGCGCCGGTGCCGCATTGCGGCAAGACGCCCCACGGGGGCGTCTTTTCATGCATGGATAAGGCACCTTATTGATGCAGGTCAAGGTAACGCCCTCTCACGCAGCGGATATGTCGCGTGAGCGATGAGACACCGGAGAAGGCAATTTGAGTTCTTCCGACAGCACCCCCGAGCATCTTTACGAAGCCCGCGAGCCCGTCTTTCCGAGGCGCGTGAAGGGCAACTTCCGCACCCTGAAGTGGTGGATCATGGCGGTGACGCTGGGCATCTACTACATCACGCCCTGGATTCGCTGGGACCGCGGGCCCAGCCTGCCGGACCAGGCGGTGCTGCTCGACCTCGCCAACCGCCGCTTCTTCTTCTTCTGGATCGAGATCTGGCCGCACGAGTTCTACTTCGTCGCCGGCCTCTTGATCATGGCCGGCCTCGGGCTGTTCCTGTTCACCTCGGCGCTGGGCCGGGTGTGGTGTGGCTATGCCTGCCCGCAGACGGTCTGGACCGACCTCTTCATCCTCGTCGAACGCTGGGTCGAGGGCGACCGCAACGCCCGCCTGCGGCTCTATCGCCAGGGCTGGAACCTCCAGAAGGTCCGGCTGCGCGCGACCAAGTGGGTCCTTTGGCTGCTGATCGGCCTCGCGACGGGCGGCGCCTGGGTGTTCTACTTCACCGACGCGCCGACGCTGCTTTACAATCTGGTCACCCTGCAGGCCCATCCCGTCGCCTACATCACCATCGGCGTGCTGACCGCGACCACCTTCGCCTTTGGCGGTTTCGCGCGCGAACAGATCTGCATCTACGCCTGCCCCTGGCCGCGAATCCAGGCCGCGATGATGGACGAGGACACCATCACCATCGGCTATCGCGAATGGCGCGGCGAACCGCGCGGCAAGCACCGCAAGGCGGCCGGCGCCGAGAACCTGGGCGATTGCATCGACTGCATGGCCTGCGTCAATGTCTGCCCGATGGGCATCGACATCCGCGACGGCCAGCAACTGGCCTGCATCACTTGCGGGCTGTGCATCGACGCCTGCAACGACATGATGGACAAGGTCGGCAAGCCGCGTCACCTGATCGGCTACATGGCGCTGACCGACGAGACCGCCGAGCGGGGCGGGGCGACGCCCAAGAGCGTCTGGAGGCACGTCTTCCGGCCGCGCACCATCCTTTACACCACGCTGTGGTCGGCGGTCGGCATCGGCCTGCTGGTCGCGCTGTTCATGCGCCAGCCGATCGGCCTGACCGTCGCGCCGGTGCGCCAGCCGCTCTACGTCACGCTGTCCGACGGTTCGATCCGCAACACCTATGACGTGCGGTTGCGCAACCAGCAGCACGAGGACCGGCCGTTCCAGATCTCGATCACCGGGCCCCAAGAGCTGAAGCTGACTCTCGAGGGCACGGATGGTACGGTCGTCACCGTCCCGGCCGACAAGAGCCGTCTGCAGCGGGTCTATGTCATCGCGCCGGCCAACAGCGCCCCGGCGCACCGGGAACGCACCGAGATCCGCCTCTGGGTCGAGGACACCAAGAGCACCGACCGGGTTTCCGACAACACGGTCTTCTTCGGAAAGGGCAAGTGATGGCACCTTTGACCGGCCGCAAGGTTCTGGCGATCACCGTCGCGTTCTTCGGCGTCATCTTCGGGGTGAATTTCGTGATGGCCTATCAGGCCATCCACACCTTTCCCGGCCTCGAGGTCGAGAACGGCTATGTCGCCAGCCAGAGTTTCAACGCCGACATGGCGGCGCAGAAGGCGCTGGGCTGGACCGTCAACCTGACCTACGCCAACAAGCATTTCATCGTCGAGTTCGACGGCAAGGACGGGCATGAGCCCGACGTTGCCGTGCTCGACGTGCTGGTTGGCCGACCGACCGAGGCGCGCGAGGACCAGCGCCCGGTCTTCGCCCGCAACGGCGCCGTCTTCTCGGCCCCGCTCGACCTGCGGCCCGGCCGCTGGATGGTCGTGGTCCAGGCCAAGGCCGGCGACGGCACCGCCTTCAAGCAGCGGCTGTCGCTCTACGTCCCGGGCTGAGCCATGAACACGGTGGCGCGTCCAGCTCCCTCCGCCTGCCCGGCCTGCGCCGTGGCCCCCTCGGCCGAGGCGCTGGCCGAGGCCGCCAAGCCGACCGAAGCGCGGCTGATGCTGTCGCTGCCCACCGCCCATTGCGCCGTCTGCATGTCGACGGTCGAGCGCGGCCTTGGCGCGGTGCCCGGGGTGCATTCGGCGCGGGTCAACCTGACGCTCAAGCGGGTCTCGGTCGAGGCCGATCCCGAGATCGACGCCGAGCAACTGATCGAGGTGCTCGACGGTCTAGGCTACGAGGCGCATGAGCTCGACGCCGGCACCCTGTCGGCGACCGAGACCGACAAGCGCGGCCGCGACCTGTTGATGCGGCTGGGCGTCGCCGGCTTCGCGATGATGAACGTGATGCTGCTGTCGATCGCGGTCTGGTCCGGGGCCGAGGCGGCGACGCGCGACATGTTCCACTGGATCTCCGCCGGCATCGCCCTGCCCACCGTGGCCTTCGCCGGCCAGCCCTTCTTCAAGAACGCGCTGACCTCGCTCAAGGCCAGGCGGCTGGGCATGGATGTGCCGATCTCGCTGGCGATCATTCTCGCCGCCGGGATCTCGCTGTTCGAGACCATCGAGGGCGGCCGCCACGCCTATTTCGACGCTGCCGTCTCGCTCACCTTCTTCCTGCTCGCCGGCCGCTACCTCGACTACCGCACCCGCGCCGTCGCCCGCTCCGCCGCCGAGGAACTGGCGGCGCTGGAAGTGCCGCGGGCGATCCGGCTCGAGAACGGCGAAGAGGTGACGGTGCCGATCGCCGAGCTGCGGCCGGGCGAGACCATCCTGGTCCGCCCCGGCGGCCGCATCCCGGTCGACGGCGTCGTCATCAAGGGCACGTCCGAGCTCGACCGCTCGCTGCTGACGGGAGAGAGCCTGCCGGTCTGGGCCGGGGCCGACACCGTGGTCAGCGCCGGCGAGGTCAACCTGACCGGCCCGCTGACCGTCAGGGTCACGGCGGCCGGGCGCGACAGCTCCCTGCACCGCATGGCCGACCTCGTCGCCGTCGCCGAGAGCGCCAAGAACAAGTATACCTCGCTCGCCGACCGCGCCGCCGGCATCTACGCCCCGGGGGTGCACCTGCTGTCGCTGCTCGCCTTCCTCGGCTGGCTCTGGGTCTCGGGCGGCGATCTGCGGCTGGCGCTGAATATTGCCGTCTCGGTGCTGATCATCACCTGCCCCTGCGCCCTCGGCCTCGCCGTGCCGGCGGTGGTGACGGCGGCCTCGGGCCGGCTGTTCCGCAAGGGCATGCTGATCAAGGACGGCACCGCGCTGGAACGTCTGGCCGAGGTCGACACCGTCGTCTTCGACAAGACCGGGACGCTGACGCTGGGCACGCCCGAACCGCAGAACCTGGCCGACCACCCGGCCGAAGAGCTCGCCGTCGCCGCCGCGCTGGCCGCCGCCTCCTCGCACCCGCTGGCGCTGGCGCTGGCCGAGGCCGCGAAAGGCGCCGGCATCGCCCCGGCCGCGCTTGCGGAGCTGCGCGAGGTGCCGGGCTACGGCGTCGAGGGCCAGTGGCAGGGCCGTCGCGTCCGCCTCGGCCGCGCCGAATGGACCGGCGCCACCCCAGTCGCCGCCACCGCCACCTATCTCGACCTCGGCACCGGTGCCCCGCGCCCCTTCACCTTCCTCGACCGCCTGCGCCCCGGTGCCGAAGCGGCCGTGGCCGGACTGCGCGCCCAGGGCAAGGCGGTGCAGCTGATCTCGGGCGACACCCCGGCGGCGGTCGCGGCGCTGGCCGAGAAACTGGGCATCGACGACTGGACCGCCGAGGCGCTGCCCGCCGACAAGGTCGCCCGCATCGCCGCGCTCGGCGCCCAGGGGCGCAAGGTGCTGATGGTCGGCGACGGGCTCAACGACACCGCCGCGCTGACCGCCGCCCATGTCTCGATCTCCCCCGCCTCGGCGCTCGACGCCGCCCGCGTCGCCTCGGATATCGTGCTGCTGGGCCGCGACATGGCGCCGGTGGCCGAGGCGACGCGGCTGTCGATCCGCGCCGTGCGCCGGATCAAGGAGAATTTCGGCGTCTCGCTGGCCTACAACCTGATCGCGGTGCCGATCGCGGTGCTGGGCTTCGCCACCCCGCTGGCGGCGGCCTTGGCCATGTCGGCCTCTTCCATTACAGTCTCGCTGAACGCGCTCCGACTGCGATAAGAACCATGGACGTCATCGTCTACCTGATCCCCATCTCCCTGTTCCTCGGCGGCATCGGCCTCGGCTTCTTCTTCTGGACGCTGAAGAACCGCCAATACGACGACCCCGATGGCGACGCCAACCGCATCCTGACCGACGACTGGGACGACCACCCGCGCCCCTGAGGCGGGGCTCCCCATTTCTTCTTTGCGAATATACTCTCGGGGGGCTCCGGGGGGCAGACAGCCCCCCGGCCCAGCCGTCAGACGATCCGCGTCGTGACCTCGCCCAGCCCCTCGATCGCCACCGTGCAGCTGTCGCCGCGCGCCAGCGCGCCGACGCCGGCCGGGGTGCCGGTATAGACCAGGTCGCCCGGCCGCAGCGCGACCAGCCGCGACAGGAAGCCGAGGATCGCCGGCACCGGCCAGATCATCTCGCCCAGCGGTGCCTGCTGGCGCAGTTCGCCGTTGACCGAACAGCTCAGCCGGGCGCTGTCCGATGGGTGGCCGGCCTGCGCCACCGGCAGCAGGGCGCCGCAGACGGCGGAGGCGTCGAAGCCCTTGGCCATGTCCCAGGGCCGGCGCATCTCCTTCGCCTCGGCCTGCAGGTCACGCCGGGTGAGGTCGTTGCCCGGGGCATAGCCCCAGATGTGCCCCAAGGCCTCGGCCTCGGCGATGTCGCGCCCGGCCTTGCCGATGGCGACCACCAGTTCCGCCTCGTAATGCAGGTTGGCGGTGGCGGGCGGGTAGGGGGCGTCGCCACCGGTCACGGCATCGGCGGGCTTGGTGAAGAAGAACGGCGGCTCGCGCGCGTCATTGCCCATCTCGCGGGCATGGGCGGCGTAGTTGCGGCCGACGCAGAAGATGCGGCGCACCGGGAAGCGAGCGGCGGTACTGGCAACGGCGACCGAGGGCTGCGCCGGGGCGGGGATGACGAAATCGGGCATGACGGGAACCTCCTGCCCCTTCTATGCCCGCCGGGCCGGCCGGCCGCAATCGCCCGTGGTCAGCCGGCCGGGCTCAGGACGGCGACAGCGAGAAGCACTGGATGTCGCGCGCCTGCAGCCGGGCGCAGGCGAGGTCGGCCTGGTCCTGAGTCATGCCCATGAAATTGGCGTCGAAGCCGTTCTTGCGCCGCACCACCTTGCGCAGCGAATCGCTCAGCGCGCTGCTTTCGGTCAGGGCAGTGCGCAGCAGCGCCTTCTCGGCCTGGTAGCGCGAGGGGAAGCGACCGACATTGATGCCCCAGTCGCGCCCGCCCGAGGTCGACATCCGGGTGACGATCTCGGGCCGGGCCTCCGGTGTCGGCGTCGTCGCCGGGGCGGCCGAGGCGAAAACGATGCCGGACGAGGCGGCGCTGTCGTCCTGGGGGCCGCCGTCGCCGCTGGCGGCGGTCGGCTCGATCGCGTCGATGCTGTCCTCGTCCGAGGCCGGGGCGGTGTCGGCCATGGCGACGACGGTCGCCTGCGCCGGCGCCGGGGTCGGTGCGGGTGACGTGGCGGGGGCCACGGTGTCTGCGCCGGCAGTGTCTGCGGCGGCGGTCCGGGTCTCGGCTTGCGCGGCGGGCTCTGCGGCGGCGACCTGCACCGGGGCGGCGCTGCCGGGCCGCGGCGCCGGCACCGGCGAGCGGGCGAGCCCATCGCCGGGATCTTCGGCCGGCACCGCAGGGTCGGCGGCGGGCGCGTCCTCGGCCACCTTGACCGGGTCGGCCGCCGGCTGGCTGTCCTCGACCGCGTTCAGCGCGCTCGAGATGTCATCCTTCATCGCCACCAGCAACTTGCTCGAAGGCGGCTGGGTCGGCGTGGCGCCGTCGGGGCGCAGCCGCGGCCGCGGGCTGGTATGGACGGCGGTGGCCAGCCGGATGGTCTTGCCCACGGCCACCCTCACCGGTGCGCCGGGCGCGTCCTTCTGGGCGACCATGTCGAGATCGGGCGCCACCGGCTTCTGCACCTTGGCGTAGGCCGGGGCGCGCGAGAAACCGATATCGAGCAGATGGGCCATCTTGGCGTTGCGCTGCGCCGTCGAGGTGCCGCCGAAGATGACGCCGATGATCCGCTTCTGGCCGCGCTTGGCCGAGGCGACGAGGTTGAAACCCGACGCGTAGGTATAGCCGGTCTTGATCCCGTCGGCGCCCTTGTAGGCGTTCAGGAACTTGCGGTTGGTCGAGTAGACCCGACGCACCCCGGCATCGGTCGAGCGGCGCGAGAAGATGTTGTAATACTGGGGGAAATCGTAGAACAGGTGGCGCCCGAGGATGGCCATGTCATGCGCCGTCGACAGGTGGCCCGTGCGGGTCAGGCCGTTGGCGTTCTTGAAGGTCGAGCGGGTCATGCCGAGCATCTTGGCGGTGTCGTTCATCCGCTTGGCGAAGCCCGCCTCGGAGCCGCCGATCGCGTCACCGATGGCGGCGGCGGCGTCGTTGGCCGATTTCACCGCCGCGGCCCGGATCAGGTAGCGCAGCTTGATCTTCTGCCCCGGCTGCAGCCCCAGTTTCGACGGCGGCTGGTTGGCGGCGTGGCGAGTGACGGTGACATAGCTGTCGAGCGAGATCTCGCCGCGCCGGATCGCGTCGAAGGTGATGTAGAGCGTCAGCATCTTGGTCAGCGATGCCGGATGCAGCGGGGTATTGGCGTTCTTGGAATAGAGCACCTGGCCGGTGCGCGCGTCGATCACATAGGCGGCATAGGGCGCCGCCCGGGCGACCAGCGGCGCCAGGATGACAAGACAGCCCACGAGGGCGGCCATAACGAGATTGCGGACGGATTGCCCCGGTGAAGAAGCCACGTCACTGCCCTTTTCTGCCTCGGCGTCCCGGTTGATCCGGAACTGCGCTCTGCTTCGGTTCACGATAACACGGGTGCCGAAAGGCGAAAACCCCCGGGAGTCAACGAGTTTCGGGCGAAAGCTGACATTTTCGCGGGGTCGGGACCTGCGGTCCGGCCGCAGGGGGGCGGGATGTGCCCTAGCCGTCGGCCAGCCGGGCGACCAGATCGGGCAGGGCGCCGAGGTCGGCAAGCTCGTGGAAGCGGTCGTGATCGGTCGGCGCCTCGCCGTGCTCGTAGGCCCAGGTCAGGTCATGCGGCACGAAGGTGCCCCAGCCGCCGGCCTCGAGCGCCGGCAACACGTCCGAGCGCAGCGAATTGCCGACCATCATCGCCTTCTCGGCGCCGTCGCCGTGGCGGGCGAAGATCTCGGCATAGACGGCGGGCGTCTTGTCGCTGACGATCTCGACCCCGTCGAACAGCTCGCCCAGCCCCGATTGCGCCAGCTTGCGCTCCTGGTCCAGCAGGTCGCCCTTGGTGATCAGCAGCACGCGGTAATCGCCGGTCACCGCCTCGATCGCTTCGCGGGCATGGGGCAGCAGCTCGATCGGGTGGCGCAGCATCTCCTGCCCGGCGGCGATCAGCTCGCGGATCACCGATGCCGGCACCCGCTCCTCGGTGACCTCGATCGCGGTCTCGATCATCGACAGGGTGAAGCCTTTGATGCCGAAGCCGTAATGGCCGACATTGCGGCGCTCGGCTTCCAGCAGGCGTTCCTCGAGATGGTCGCGCTCGGCATAGTCCGCCAGCAGCTCGGCGAAGCGTTGTTCGGTCATGCGGAAGAACTGCTCGTTCTGCCACAGGGTGTCGTCGGCGTCGAAGCCGATGGTGGTGATCGTCATGGCACGTCTCCTGTGGGCATGTTCTGCGCCTGTGCGGCGGGCGATGCAAGGCGGAGGGGGCGGACGCCTCCGGCGGGAGTATTTCTGCAAAGAAGAAGGCGAGGGTCGGGGCGACTCACCTTGAACTCGGCGCGCGGATTTTCTATATCCTCGGGTGAGAGGTTGGCGCGGGCGAGCGCCTCGCCAACCCGGTCAGGTCCGGAAGGAAGCAGCCGTAACGAGCCCCGCTTGGGTCGTTGTCCAGCCTCTCACCCATCTTCGGATGGTCGCGATGGCCCGCCCCCGTGGCGGGCCGTCGTCGTTTCGGGCGCCGGGTTCCGTGCATTGCCCGTGCGGCGGCGGCATTCTAGGCTTCGCCCATGACCGATTTCGACAGCATGAAGACCGAATGGGCCGAGGAACGCACCGTGCTGGCGGTCGAGCGCACCTACGCCAGCTGGCTGCGCACCGGGCTGGGGGCGATCGGGGTGGCGATCGGGCTGCACGTGGTGTTCGGGCTGGGGCCGCATGGCTGGGCCGGACGTGCCGTCGCGTCGCTGTTCCTGGTGATCGCGTTGACACTCTTCGCGGCGGCCGAGCGCCAGGCGCAGCGGCAGTTGCGTCAACTGGCCGAGGAATACCCGCTGCCGCATCGGGGGCGCTTCACCTCGATCTCACTGCTGTTCATCGTGGCGACGCTGGCGGTCGGGGTGTTGCTGTGGAGCCTGTGAGGGCCGGTTAGGGGGGTGCATGCACCGCCCGGCGTTCGCGCCGGGCACGCGTCCGGCCGCGCCATGGCGGCCGCGTCCCCCCGGTGCGATTTACGCCCCCGGCGCTTTTGCTGCGGGACCCGGCGATAGCCCGTTTCGCCGGATCCAAACGAAACGGCCCGGGGCATCGCCTCCGGGCCGTCTGGTTCCATCGTCTCGGGCAGCTTACATCACCCGCTCGACCATCATCTTCTTGATTTCCGCGATCGCCTTGGCCGGGTTGAGGCCTTTCGGGCAGGTCTTGGTGCAGTTCATGATGGTGTGGCAGCGATAGAGCTTGAACGGGTCTTCCAGCCCGTCCAGACGCTCACCGGTCGCCTCGTCGCGGCTGTCGATGATCCAGCGATAGGCGTGCAGCAGCGCCGCCGGGCCGAGGTAGCGGTCGCCGTTCCACCAGTAGCTCGGGCAGGAGGTCGAGCAGGACGCGCACATGACGCATTCATAGAGTCCGTCGAGCTTCTTGCGATCCTCGATCGACTGGCGCCATTCCTTGGCCGGGCGGTTGGTCTTGGTTTCCAGCCAGGGCATGATCGAGGCATGCTGAGCGTAGAAATGCGTCAGGTCGGGGATCAGGTCCTTGACCACCGGCATATGCGGCAGCGGGTAGATCTTGACGTCGCCCTTGACCTCGTCGAGGCCGTAGATGCAGGCCAGCGTGTTGATCCCGTCGATGTTCATCGCGCAGGAGCCGCAGATGCCCTCGCGGCAGGAGCGGCGGAAGGTCAGCGTCGGGTCGATCTCGTTCTTGATCTTGATCAGCGCGTCCAGAACCATCGGGCCGCACTTGTCCATATCGAGGAAATAGGTGTCGACCCGCGGGTTCTCGCCGTCATCCGGCGACCAGCGATAGATGATGAACTTGCGCACGTTGGCGGCGCCCGCAGGCTTCGGCCAGGTCTTGCCGGTGCGGATCTTCGAGTTCTTGGGAAGGGTGAACTGGACCATCTGACGACCTCCTCAATAAACCCGTTTCTTCGGCGCGATCTTCTTCAGGTCGATCCCGCCCTCTTCCGCCGTGGTCAGCGGATCGAGATGGACCGGCCGGTAGTCGAGCGTCACCTTGTTGCCCTCAACATGCGCCAGGCTGTGCTTGCGCCAGTTGGCGTCGTCGCGATCCGGATAGTCCTCGTGGGCATGCGCCCCGCGGCTTTCCTTGCGTGCCTCGGCCGCCACGATGGTGGCCAGCGCGTTGGGCATCAGGTTGGTCAGTTCCAGCGTTTCCATCAGGTCGCTGTTCCAGACCAGGCTGCGGTCGGTGACGGCGAGGTCGGCCATCTTCGGCGCCACCGTGCCGGTCATCTTCTCGACGCCCTCGGCCAGCGACTTGTCGGTGCGGAAGACGGCGGCATCGGCCTGCATGGTCTTCTGCATCTCCAGCCGCAGCTCGGCGGTCGGGATCGCCCCCTTGGCGTAGCGCAGCGCGTCGAAGCGTTCGAACGCCTTTTCCAGGCTGGCCTTGTTCAGCGTCGGGTTGGGCGCGGCGGGATCGACGATCTGGCCGGCGCGGATCGCCGCGGCGCGGCCGAAGACCACGAGGTCGATCAGCGAGTTCGAGCCCAGGCGGTTGGCGCCGTGGACCGAGGCGCAGCCGGCCTCGCCCACCGCCATCAGGCCAGGCGCCACCGCGTCCGGGTTGTCGGCGGTCGGGTTCAACACCTCGCCCCAGTAGTTGGTCGGGATGCCGCCCATGTTGTAGTGCACCGTCGGCAGCACCGGGATCGGCTCCTTGGTGACGTCGACGCCAGAGAAGATCCGGGCCGATTCCGAGATGCCGGGCAGGCGCTCGTGCAGGGTCTCGGCCGGGATGTGGCTCAGGTTGAGATGGATGTGGTCCTTCTCGTCGCCGACGCCGCGACCCTCGCGGATCTCGATGGTCATGCAGCGGCTGACGACGTCGCGGCTGGCCAGGTCCTTGTAGGTCGGGGCGTAGCGTTCCATGAACCGCTCGCCTTCCGAGTTGGTCAGGTAGCCGCCCTCGCCGCGTGCGCCCTCGGTGATCAGGCAGCCGGCGCCGTAGATCCCGGTGGGGTGGAACTGGACGAATTCCATGTCCTGCAGCGGCAGGCCGGCGCGGGCGACCATGCCGTTGCCGTCGCCGGTGCAGGTATGGGCCGAGGTGCAGGAGAAGAAGGCGCGGCCATAGCCGCCGGTCGCCAGCACCGTCATCTTGGCGTTGAAGACATGCATCGTGCCGTCATCGAGCTTCCAGGCCAGGATGCCCTGGCACTGGCCGTCTTCCGACATGATCAGGTCGATGGCGAAATACTCGATGAAGAACTCGGCCTTCTGCTTGAGCGACTGGCCGTAGAGCGTGTGCAGGATGGCGTGGCCGGTGCGGTCGGCGGCGGCGCAGGTGCGTTGCACCGGCGGGCCCTCGCCGAACTCGGTGGTATGGCCGCCGAACGGGCGCTGGTAGATCTTGCCCTCTTCGGTGCGCGAGAACGGCACGCCGTAATGTTCCAGCTCGTAGACCGCCTTGGGCGCCTCGCGGGCGAGGTACTCCATCGTGTCGGTATCGCCGAGCCAGTCCGAGCCCTTAACGGTATCGTACATGTGCCACTGCCAGTGGTCGGGGCCCATGTTGGACAGCGAGGCGGCGATGCCGCCCTGGGCGGCAACGGTGTGCGACCGGGTCGGGAAGACCTTGGTCACGCAGGCGGTGCGCAGGCCCTGCTCGGCCATGCCCAGGGTCGCGCGCAGGCCGGCGCCGCCGGCCCCCACCACGACCACGTCGTAGTCATGCGTCTCGTATTCGTAAGCAGACATTCAAGCTCTCCGGGTCAGGCGGCGATGGTGAGGAAGGCGATCTTGGCGACGGCGAACAGGCCGACGATCATGGCCGCGCGCCAGAACAGCGCGTTCACGATCAGCCAGCGCATCCGCGCGCGCTCGCCGCTCACGTAATCCTCGATGACGACCTGCAGCCCCAGCCGCAGGTGCTCGAACAGGGCCGCGATGAACATCAGGGCAATCAGCGCCGGCACCGGGCGGGAATAGGTGGCGATGACGGCGTCGTAGCCGCGGCCCAGAACGCCGACGAAAGTGTAGAGGAACAGCACCGCCGCCGGGATCAGGGCGATCGCCGAGAGGCGCTGGATGACGAAGTGATGGGTGCCATTCTTGGCCGAGCCGAGGCCGGCAACCCGCTTGTAATCGGTCTTGTAGGACATCCGTGCCTCCTCAGAACGCGATGATCAGGCTGATGACGGTCAGCACCAGCGACAGGATGACGGCGGTCCAGCCGGTCCGCGCCGACTGCTGCAGGCTGAGCCCGACGCCGGCATCCCAGCGCAGGTGGCGGATGCCGTTGAAGAAGTGGAACCAGAACGCCCAGAGCGAGCAGACCAGGATCAGGATGCCCAGCCACGAGGTCAGCAGGCCGTCGACGAAGGCGAAGTAGCCCGGGCCGGTCGCGGCGGCGATGAACCACCACACGATCAGCAGCGCGGCCAGCGCCATGCCGACGCCGGTGATCCGGTGCAGGATCGACAGGCTGGAGGTAATCTGCGGACGGTAGATCTGCAGATGCGGGGAGAGGGGGCGATCGCCCCGGTTCACGTCTGCCATTTGGTTCCCTCATTGTCTGACAGGCCCGCCGGTCGACGCGACCCACTGTCTTTTTCATGGATGAATACCGGTTTTTGCGCCCAAGTCACGCGCTCAGAGCCCGGATTCCGGCCAAATCCCTGTGCGGGCGCAGAAAATTTTGCGTTTGTGATCACTAATATTCCTCGCGCGATCACAAATTCTGGTCCGCGCGGCCGGTTTTGCCGAGTCGCCCGGCGGCCGTGCCCCCGAGCCGCGACGCATCCGAAACGATGCCGCAAAGGTGATCACACGCATCGGCGGCCGGCCGGGGCGGAAACAGGGCCGGGGGCGCTGCCCCCGGACCCCCGGGATATTTGTGTGAAGATGAAAGGCAGCGTTCGCGGCGTGGCGCGGCGTGGCGGGGTGGGGCGTGGCGGGGTGGGGCGCGGGGCGCTGGCGCCGGGTATGGTGTCGCGGCTTTTCACGCGCCGCCGTTGCGGGCATAGTCGCGACAGGTTCAGGCGGATTTCGAGGCGGGACATGGATATCAGTCAATTCATCGGTGGCAACGGCGTGACGATCTTTCTTGCCGCCTTCGTGCTGCTGTCGGTCTATCTGGCGGTGCGGATCGTGCCGCAGTCGGAAAAGCATGTCGTCGAGCGGTTCGGCCGGCTGCGCGCCGTGCTCGGCCCCGGCATCAACTTCATCGTGCCGTTCCTCGACCGGGTGGCGCACAAGGTGTCGATCCTCGAACGGCAATTGCCCAATGCCGAGCAGGACGCGATCACCAAGGACAACGTGCTGGTGAAGGTCGAGACCTCAGTCTTCTACCGCATCCTCGAACCCGAGAAGACCGTCTACCGGATCCGCGACGTCGACGGTGCCATCGCCACCACGGTGGCCGGCATCGTCCGCGCCGGCATCGGCGAGATGGATCTGGACGAGGTCCAGTCGAACCGCCAGCAGCTGATCGACCAGATCAAGGCGCAGGTCGCCTATGCGGTCGAGGACTGGGGCATCGAGGTGACGCGGGCCGAGATTCTCGACGTCAATCTCGACCAGGCGACCCGCGACGCGATGCTCCAGCAGCTCAATGCCGAGCGGGCGCGACGGGCGCAGGTGACCGAGGCCGAGGGCAAGAAGCGCGCCATCGAGCTCAAGGCCGATGCCGATCTTTACGCGGCGCAGAAATCGGCCGAGGCGCGCCGGGTCAGCGCCGAGGCCGAGGCCTATGCCACTGGCGTCGTCGCCAAGGCGATCGCCGATAACGGCCTCGAGGCGGCGCAATACCAGGTGGCGCTGAAGCAGGTCGAGGCGCTGGCGGCGGTGGCCGTGGGCGAGGGCAACCAGACCATCGTCATGCCGGCCAGCGCGATCGAGGCTTTCGGCGACGCCTTCAAGCTGCTCAAGGGGAGAGGCACGTGATGTGGGCGCAATGGTGGGTCTGGGTGGTCGGCGGGCTGATCCTCGGCATTCTCGAAGTGCTCGCCCCTGCCTTCATCTTTCTCGGCTTCGCGATCGGCGCCGTGCTGACCGGGGTCATCCTGTGGCTCGGCCTGCCGCTGTCGGGCTGGATGGGCGAGTCGCTGCCGCGGCATTTCCTGGTCTTCGGCGTGCTGTCGCTGATCGCCTGGATCGTGCTGCGGTCGATCTTCGGCATTCGCAAGGGCCAGGTCCGGATCGTGCATCATGACATCAACGAGGACTGAAACCCGGCCGGGCGGCGCCGCGAGCACTGACCGGTGACCGCCGCCGGCGCGCGTTTCACCGGCGCCAAGCTGGCGCTGCTCCACGGCGGCGCGGTGCTGACCATCCTGCGCGACGACATCCCCGATATTCCGTTTCCCGGCTTCTGGGATCTGCCGGGCGGTGGGCGCGAGGGCGACGAGACGCCCGAGGCCTGCGTCCTGCGCGAGCTGCGGGAAGAGCTGGGGCTGCGGCTCGATCCGGCGCGCCTGGTCTGGCGGTCGGTCCACCCGTCCGCGGTCGTGCCGGGCACGACCGGGCACTTCTTCGCCGCCCGGATCACCCCGGCCGAGATCGTCGCGATCCGCTTTGGCGACGAGGGCCAGGGCTGGCGGATGATGCCCGTCGCCGCGTTCCTGGGCCATGACAGGGCGGTGCCCTTCCTGCGGGCGCGGTTGCGGCAGTGCCTGGGACGGGTCCGGCAGGACGGGGCCTAGCAGGCGGCGCCGCGCCGGGGCGGCCGTCACGCGACGAAACGAAGAATGGAGGTGCGGCCCGGCCGGGAACCGCATAGAGTCGCCGTGAGGGAGGGGGTGAGAGCCGGAACGGCGCCCAGGCCGGCATTGATCGGCGGGGCGGCGTTTCTATGTGCTGGGGTGGTGGCTTGGCGGAAGACAAGGCGCCATCACGGAAGGAGCAGGTATTGGAAGATCGAGACCTTCCGCAACAGAGCCCGGCCCCGAAGGGGGCTCGCCCAGTCCGCGACGTGAGTACCGAGTGGCTGCTGCTGGTCCTGGGGATCGCGATCGTGTTTTTCATGGGCATGGCCATCTGGGTCAGCTACAGCGGCAGCCACCCTGCCTATGTCGCGACTCCCCCGATGGCAGAGGTGCCGCCGCCCGGCAAGCTGCGACTGCCGCCGCCAAACGCCGATATCTCGGGCACCGCGCCCGACGCCGCGGCGCCGGCCGTTCCGGTGCGGCCGGAGAAACATCCACCCGGTTCCGAGCCCGGTTCCGAGGCGGCGCCGGGCAGTGAAACGGTGAATCCCTGAGTGCTCCCCGAGCGGCAGGGCCCGCCCGGCTCAGTGATTGGGCTGCCGGGCCTGGGCCGAATTCAGTTCCGCCACCACCGCCTGGGCCGCGGCGCGCGGGTCGGCTGCGCGCCAGATCGGCCGGCCGACGACGACATGGTTGGCGCCGTCGGCGATTGCCTGCGCCGGGGTCGCGACGCGTTTCTGGTCGCCCAGCTCGGCGCCGGCCGGCCGCACGCCCGGGGTCACGATCAGCCGGCCCTCGGCATTGGGCAGTGCCCGGATCCGGGCGGCTTCTTGCGGCGAGGCGATGACGCCGTCGGCGCCGGCCTCGAAGGCGCGGGCAGCGCGCTCGAGGACGATCTCGGAAACGTCGCCGGGCCGGATCAGGTTGGCGTCGAGATCGGCGCGGTCGAGCGAGGTGAGAACGGTGACGGCGAGGATCTTCATCTCGCTGCCGCCCTTGCCCTCGGCCGCGGCGCGGACCACCTGCGGGTCGCCATGGACGGTGAGGAAGTCGGGCGCGTGCTGGGCGACGCCGCGCACCGCGGCTTCGATCGTCGCGCCGATGTCGAACAGCTTGAGATCGAGGAAGACGCGCTTGCCCAGCTCCTGCTTGAGCTCGTTGGCCAGCGCCAGGCCGCCGCCGGTCAGCATCCCCAGCCCGATCTTGTAGAACGAGACGGCATCGCCGATTCGCTCCACCAGGTCGAGCCCTTCCAGCACGTTCGGCACGTCGAGTGCCACGATCAAGCGGTCGTCAGCCATGGGTCATCTCCGGGATTTCGGCCTTCCTAGTCCAGGCGGGGCCTTCGGACAAGATGCGGTTGCGCCGCGCCTTGCGCGTCGCGCTGGCGGGGCGCTGTCTGCCCTGTCACCATTGGGCTTGGACAATGGCGCCGCGTACTGGCGGGGGGCTGTCTGCCCCCCGCCCCCCCCCCCCACACCCGCCGAGGATATTTTCGAGCAGAAAGTGGGGCCGGGGCGGAGTTGCGGCCGGTACCGCGGCGGGTGGGGGCAGGGCCTTCGCTCTATCTGTCACATTTCCCGCACAGGTGGCCTTGCAGCGGGCTGCGGGGCAACCCACATTCCTTTCAAGGCCTGCGAGAGGGGCGTGCCGCGTTGCCGGGCGTTCCGAGGGACAGGTGCTAGGGAAAGGAGTTTCACCGATGAACCTGGAAAAGTTCACGGAACGGTCGCGCGGTTTCCTCCAGGCCGCCCAGACCATCGCGATGCGGGAAAGCCACCAGCGGCTGGCGCCCGAGCATCTGCTGAAAGCGCTCATGGATGACGAGGAGGGGCTTGCCTCGAACCTGATCAAGCGGTCGGGCGGCGAACCTTTGCGCGTGACCGAGGCGGTCGAGCTGGCCCTCGGCAAGCTGCCGAAAGTGTCGGGGGATGCCGGCCAGGTCTACATGGACCCGACGCTGGGCCGGGTGCTGGACGAGGCCGAGAAGATCGCCAAGAAGGCGGGTGACAGTTTCGTGCCGGTCGAGCGCGTGCTGATGGCGCTGGCCATGGTCAAGTCGAAGGCCAAGGACGCGCTGGAGGCCGGCGCGGTCAACGCCCAGGCGCTCAACGCCGCGATCAACGATATCCGCAAGGGCCGCACGGCCGACAGCGCCTCGGCCGAGGAAGGCTATGACGCGCTGAAGAAATACGCCCGCGACCTGACCGAGGCCGCCGAAGAGGGCAAGATCGACCCGATCATCGGCCGCGACGAGGAAATCCGCCGCACCATGCAGGTGCTGAGCCGGCGGACCAAGAACAACCCGGTGCTGATCGGCGAACCCGGCGTCGGCAAGACCGCCATCGCCGAGGGCCTGGCCCTGCGCATCGTCAATGGCGACGTGCCCGAGAGCTTGCAGAACAAGAAGCTGCTGGCGCTGGACATGGGCGCGCTGATCGCCGGGGCGAAATATCGCGGCGAATTCGAGGAACGGCTGAAGGCGATCCTGTCCGAGATCACCGCCGCGGCGGGCGAGATCATCCTGTTCATCGACGAGATGCACACGCTGGTCGGCGCCGGCAAGGCCGACGGGGCGATGGATGCCTCGAACCTGCTCAAGCCGGCGCTGGCGCGCGGTGAGCTGCACTGCGTCGGCGCGACCACGCTCGACGAGTATCGCAAGCATGTCGAGAAGGACGCGGCTCTGGCCCGCCGGTTCCAGCCGGTGATGGTCGAGGAGCCGACGGTCGAGGACACGGTTTCGATCCTGCGCGGCATCAAGGAGAAATACGAGCTGCACCACGGCGTGCGGATCAGTGACTCGGCGCTGGTGGCGGCGGCGACCCTGTCGCATCGCTACATCACCGACCGCTTCCTGCCCGACAAGGCGATCGACCTTGTCGACGAGGCGGCCAGCCGGCTGCGGATGGAGGTCGACAGCAAGCCCGAGGAGCTGGACGCGCTCGACCGCGACATCCTGCAGAAGCAGATCGAGGCCGAGGCCCTGCGCAAGGAGGACGACGCCGCCTCGAAGGACCGGCTCGAGAAGCTCGAGAAGGAACTGGCCGAGCTGCAGGAGCGGTCGTCCGAGATGACCGCCAAGTGGCAGGCCGAGCGCGACAAGCTGGAAAGCGCCCGCGACCTCAAGGAGCAACTCGACGCCGCCCGCAACGAGCTCGATGCGGCCAAGCGCGCCGGCAACCTGGCCCGGGCCGGGGAGCTGTCCTACGGCATCATCCCCGAGCTCGAGCGCAAGCTGAGCGAGGCCGAGAATGCCGAAGAGGATGTCATGGTGGAAGAGGCCGTGCGGCCCGAGCAGATTGCCCAGGTGGTCGAACGCTGGACCGGCATCCCGACCTCGAAGATGCTGGAGGGCGAGCGCGAGAAGCTGCTCCACATGGAAGGGGAACTGGGCAAGCGCGTCATCGGCCAGCGCCAGGCGGTGATCGCCGTCTCGAACGCGGTGCGCCGGGCGCGCGCCGGGCTGAACGACGAGAACCGGCCGCTGGGCTCGTTCCTGTTCCTCGGCCCGACCGGCGTCGGCAAGACCGAGCTGACCAAGACCTTGGCCGAATACCTCTTCGACGACGACAAGGCGATGGTCCGCATCGACATGTCCGAGTTCATGGAGAAGCATTCGGTGAGCCGCCTGATCGGCGCCCCGCCCGGCTATGTCGGCTATGACGAGGGCGGCGTCCTGACCGAGGCGGTGCGGCGCCGGCCCTACCAGGTCGTGCTGTTCGACGAGGTCGAGAAGGCGCATCCGGAGGTCTTCAACGTGCTGCTGCAGGTGCTCGACGACGGCCAGTTGACCGACGGCCAGGGCCGCACGGTCGACTTCAAGCAGACGCTGATCGTGCTGACCTCGAACCTCGGCAGCCAGGCGCTGAGCCAGCTGCCCGAGGGCGCCGACAGCAGCCAGGCGCGGCGCGACGTGATGGATGCGGTGCGGGCCCATTTCCGGCCCGAGTTCCTCAACCGTCTCGACGACATGATCGTCTTCGACCGGCTGACCCGGGCGGACATGGACGGCATCGTCTCGATCCAGCTCAACCTGCTGCAGAAGCGGCTGGCCGGGCGCAAGATCTCGCTCGAGCTCGACGAGGCGGCGAAGAAGTGGCTCGCCGACGAAGGCTACGATCCGGTCTATGGCGCCCGTCCGCTCAAGCGGGTGATCCAGCGCGCGCTGCAGGACCCGCTGGCCGAGATGCTGCTGGGCGGTGAGGTGATGGACGGTGCGGTGGTGCCGGTGACGGCCGGGGCCGAAGGGCTGATCATCGGCGAGCGTGTCGGTAATTCCGACCGCCAGCCGCCGCAGGACGCGGTGCTGCACTGATCGCTTGCTGATCGACGGGAAAGGCCGGGCCGGGTGCCCGGCCTTTTCTTATGCTCGGGGGAACAAGCCTTGTGCCGGGCCGATGCCTCCGTTCTTCCCCCTCACGCGAAGGCGGCATGCTCCTCGGGCAGCAGGAAGTAATCCATCGTGTGGACGTAAGGCGCGCTGTCGGCCAGCACGTAGCCATGGGCGCGGGCCCAGCCCTGGTGGAAGGGGATGATGTTCTCGCGCTTGACCTCGATCCACAGCACCGGGCGGTCGCGGGCGATGATCTTCTCGGCCCCGGCCAGCACTTCCAGCTCCATCCCCTCGGCGTCGATCTTGATGAAATCGACCTTCTCGCCGCCCAGCAGGTCGTCCAGCGCCACGACCTCGAGACCGCCCTGCGGATCGGCGACGAGGTAGGTGGCGCCCAGGTTGTCGGCATTCTCGGTCTCGGCGCGGAACCGTCCCGCGTCCCGCCCGGCCCCCAGCCCGATGCCGCGCCGGTCGATCAGCCCGTCCAGCCCGTTGGCCGCGATATTGGCGTCGAGCAGGGCGATGGCGGCCGGGTTCGGTTCGACCGGCAGGATTGTCGCCGGTTTCAGGTGCTGGGCATACCAGACGACGTGGTTGCCGATATTGGCGCCGACCTCGACGATCCGCGCGCCCGGCCTGACCCACTGCGGTAGCCGGGCGAGCGAGCTTGCCTCGAAGAAGGTCCCGGCAAGGTAATGCTGCTGGATCAGGTCGGTCGGGTTGGTGACCTGCATCCGCGCCGTCACGCCGTCATGGCCGACCTCGCGCCACAAGGGGTTGGCCGCGACCGTCTCGGCCCAGAGCCGGGCGACGGCCGCCGTCCAGTCGCTGCCGCTGGCGCTGCGCGGGCCGGTGGAATGGGCGCCGCGGCGGACGATGTAGAAGATCTCGGGCCGCTTGGTGCAGTGGTGATCCCGCCACAGCCGGTAGTAATAGGCATAGTCCTCGCCGGTATCCATCGCCTCGTCGAAGCCGATCGCGGCGATCACCTCGGTGCGGACGAAATGGCCCATGATGACGTTGACGAAGGGATCGACGGCAAGGAACTCCTCGAAGCTGTCGATCCGCTCGGGCTGGCCCTCGCGCAGTTCCGGTTCTCCGGCGTCGTTGAGGGTGCAGATCAGGCCGAAGACGGCGTCGAGCGTCGGATCCTCGGCCAGCACGGCGCCGAAGCTCGCGAAGGCGTTGGGGGCGAGGAAGTCGTCGGCATCGCAGAAGAACAGCCACTCGATCCCGTCGGCCTGCGCCTGCCGGATCGCCGCGTTGCGCCGGTTCGAGCGGCCGTGTTCGCCACGGGTGTCGTCCATCGGGTAGAGCACGACCTCCTCGAACGGGCCGATACCAAAGTCGATGGCGCGCTGGATCGAGGGCAGGCAATCGTTCTGGAACAGCTCGGCATGGCCCGGCCCGACCGGCGTGACGATCCCGCATCTCATCCTGCTCATCCCCTTTGTTCTTGCCGGACAGAGGTCCGGAACGTTCTCAGGATAGACCGGCTGGCGGCGCGTCGGTCAACCGGTGCCGGGGGATTTTGCGGGCGGCGTGTCCTTGTGTCCGCCCTGCTGCCTAGCCGCGGATCATTTCGGCGGCGCGCTCCGCGATCATGATCGTCGGCGCGTTGGTGTTGCCGCCGATCAGCCGTGGCATCACCGAGGCGTCGACGACGCGCAGCCCGTCGATCCCGCGCAGCCGCAGCGCCGGGTCGACCACCGCCAGCGCGTCCTGGCCCATGCGGCAGGTGCCGACCGGGTGATAGACGGTGTCGGCCCGGTTGCGGATATCGGCTTCGAGCGCGGCATCGCTGCCGTCATGGGCATAGAGCCGCTTGCCGCGCCAGGGCGCCAGCGGTTCGGCCTTCAGGATGCGGTCGAGCATCCGCGCACCGGTCTTCATCAGGGCGATATCGGCCGGGTCGGTCAGGAAGCCCGGGTCGATGCGCGGTGCCGAGGCCGGGTTGGCGTCGGTCAGCCCGACCGTGCCACGGCTTTCCGGCCGCAGGGCGCAGATATGGGCGGAATAGCCGTCCGCCAGGTGCAGCTTGCGCATGTGTTCGTCGACGATGCCGACGACGAAGTGGATTTGCAGGTCGGGCCGGGTGAGCTCGGGCCGCGATTTCAGGAAGGCCCCGCCCTCGGCCATCGGCGAGGCGAAGAGGCCGGTACCGGTCTTGCGCCAGCGCAGCGCCGCGCGGCCCAGCCGGCCCAGCCCGCGCGGGTTGAGGCCGACGACATCGCGGCGCCGCGATTCGTGGGTCAGGATGTAGTCGATATGGTCCTGCAGGTTCTGGCCGACGCCGGGCAGCTCATGCACCACCTCGATGCCATGGGCGCGCAGCTCGTCCGCCGGGCCGATGCCCGACAGCATCAGAAGCTGCGGCGATCCGAAGGCGCCGCCCGAGACGATCACCTCGCGCCGCGCCTCCAGCGCGATCTGCTTGCCGCCCTGCCGCACCAGCGCCCCGGTCGCGCGGCCATTCGCGATCACGATCCTCTCGGCCCGCGCCTTGGTCAGCACGGTCAGGTTCTTGCGTCCCAGCACCGGCAGCAGGTAGGCGGCGGCGGCCGAGCAGCGTTCGCCCTTGCGTTCGCCGTCGAAGAACTGCGTCACCTGGTAGAGCCCGGCGCCCTCCTGCTCGGGGCCGTTGAAATCGGCGTTGCGCGGGATTTGCAGCGTTTCGCAGGCCGCGACGAAAGCCTCGGCAACCTTGCGCGGGGCGCTCTGGTCGGCGACCTGCAGCGCGCCGTCAGCGCCGTGCAGGGCATCGGCACCGCGCATGTTGCGCTCGGACTGCTGGAACCAGGGCAGGCAGCTTTGCCAGTCCCAGCCCTCGGCGCCCAGTTCGGCCCAGTCGTCGTAATCGGAGGGATGGCCGCGGACATAGAGCATGGCATTGATCGCCGAGGAGCCGCCCAGGGCCCTGCCGCGCGGCTGGAAGCCACGGCGGCCGTTCAACCCGCGTTGCGACACGGTCTGGAAGGCCCAGTTGTTGATCTTGGGCCGGCCCGAGATCATCGCCGCTACCAGTGCCGGGGCACGGATGAAGATGTCGTTGCCGCCGCCGCCGGCCTCGACCAGGCAGACCGAGACCCGCGGATCCTCCGACAGCCGCGCCGCCAGCACCGCGCCGGCCGAGCCGCCGCCGAGAATCAGGTAGTCGTATTGCATCGCGCCCTCCCGTTGCGGGCGTCCTCCGCCCCCGCCGGGACGAGCCTAGGCAATTGCCGCGGCTTGGCAAACCCGACGCTGGGGCAACCCGGGGGGCGGGCACGAAAAAGGGGGCCGCGGCGGGCCCCCTTCGCGATCCCCTTGCGGCAGGCCTCAGCCGCGCAGCACGCCGCCGGTAGCCTTGGCGACCTTCTCGACGATCTTGGCGCTGACCGCCTCGATCTCCTCGTCGGTCAGGGTCTTGTCCTTCGGCTGCAGCCGGACCGAGATGGCGAGCGATTTCTTGCCTTCGCCCATCTGCGCCTCGGCCTTCTCGCCGGTGAACTGGTCGAAGACCGAGACCTTCTCGATCAGCGCCTTGTCGGCGCCCTGCGCCGCATTGACCAGGGTCAGGGCCTCGACCTGGGCGTCGACGACGAAGGCGAAATCACGCTCGACCGCCTGCAGGTCAGAGAGCGCCAGCGCCGGCCGGGTGGCCGTCTTGGCCTTGGGCATCGGCACGTTGGAGATGTGCAGGGTGAAGGCCACCGCCGGACCCTTGACGCCGAGGGCGTTCAGCACCTTGGGATGCAGCTCGCCGAAGCTGGCCAGGACGTTCGGCCCCAGCGCCATCCGACCCGCGCGGCCGGGGTGCCACCAGGGATCGACCTTGCGGTTGATCTGCATCCGCGCCGGAGCGCCGATGGTCGACAGCACCGCCTCGGCATCGGCCTTGGCATCGTAGAGATCCACCGGCCGGCGCGAGCCATAGGGATCGCGCGGGGCCGAGCAGCCGACCAGCAGGCCGGTCGCCTGCACGTCCTGCTCGCCCGGCTCGCCGCCATGGAAGGCCGGGCCGATCTCGAACAGGGCGAGGTCCATGAAGCCCCGTGCCTGGTTGCGGGCGGCGGCCTGCAGCAGGCCGGGCAGCAGGTCGGGCCGCATATGGGTCATCTCGGACGAGATCGGGTTGTCGATGCGCAGCGCGTCCTGGCCGCCGCCGAACAGCGCGGCCGCGGCCTGGTCGATGAAGCTGTAGCTGACGCATTCGTTGTAGCCCAGCCCGGCCAGCATCCGCCGCGCGGCGTTCTCGCGCCGCTGCATCGGCGTCAGGATCGGGGCCGGCACGCCGGTCTGCACCCGCGCCATCGGCTTGCCTTCCAGCTTGGTCAGCGAGGCGACGCGCGCCACCTCTTCCACCAGGTCGGCCGAGCCGAGCACGTCGGGCCGCCAGCTCGGCGGGTAGGCCATGTCGCCGTCGAGCTCGAAGCCGAGCGCCTCGAGCGTGCGGCGCTGCTCCTCGGCCGGGATCTCCATCCCGACCAGCGATTGCACCCGGTCGGTATCCAGCTTGTAGCCGCGGCGGGTGTCCGGCACCGCGCCGTCCATCACCACCTCGGAGGCCTCGCCGCCGCAGAGTTCCAGCACCATTTGGGTGGCCATTTCCAGCCCGGGCAGGGTGAATTCGGGATCGACGCCGCGTTCGAAACGGTAGCGGGCGTCGGAATTGATCTTCAGCGCCCGGCCGGTGGTGGCCACGGTGATCGGGTCCCAGTAGGCGCTTTCAAGGAAGACGTCGACGGTCTCCTCGGTGCAGCCCGAATGCTCGCCGCCCATGATGCCGGCGATCGACTCGACGCCGCTGTCGTCCGAGATCGCCATCATCCCCGGCTGCAGCGTGTAGGTCTTGCCGTCGAGCGCCAGGATCTCCTCGCCGCCCTTGGCCGGGTGGATGCGCAACTCGCCGCCCGCCACCTTGGCGACGTCGAAGACGTGCAGCGGCCGGTTCTGGTCCATGGTGAAGAAGTTGGTGATGTCGACCAGCGCCGAGATCGGCCGCAGCCCGATGGCGCGCAGCCGGGCCTGGAGCCAGGCCGGCGAGGGGCCGTTCTTGACGCCGCGGATCACCCGGCCGGCGAAGAGCGGGCAGCCCTTCTCCTTCAGCGCCGGGTCGATGCTCACGCTGACCGGGCTCTTGAACGAACCGGCGACCGGTTCGATGGTCTGCGGTTTCAGCGTGCCCAGGCCGCGCGCGGCCAGGTCGCGGGCGACGCCGCGGATGCCCAGGCCGTCGGGCCGGTTCGGGGTGATCTTGATGTAGATCATCGGGTCGTTGAGACCGCGATAGTCGATGAAACGCTCGCCCAGCGGCGCGTCCTCGGGCAGGTCGATGATGCCGTCGTGATCCTCCGAGATCATCAGCTCGCGCTCGGAGCACAGCATGCCGTTCGACTCGACGCCGCGGATCACGCCGGGCTTGAGGTCGACGCCGGTGCCGGGGACATGGGTGCCGACCGGGGCGAAGACGCCGACAAGGCCGGTGCGGGCATTCGGCGCGCCGCAGACCACCTGGACCTCCTCGGTCTTGCCGCCGGGACCTTCCGGGTAGGTCTCGACCCGGCACAGCCGCAGCCGGTCGGCATTGGGATGCTGGACCGCCTCGATCACCCGGCAGATGCGAAAGACGCCCAGCGTGTCCTCGGGATTCTCGACCTCCTCGACCTCGAGGCCGAGATCGGTAAGGGCATAGAGGATGTCATCGAGGCTCGCCTCGGTCTCGAGGTGATCCTTCAGCCAGGACAGGGTGAATTTCATCGCCGGGATCCTTCGGATTTCGTGCCGCGTCTTGCGCCTCGGCGGCTTAACGCAAAGCCGGCGCGAGGGAAAGGCCCGCACCGCCGCAGCCACCGCGACAGGGCATCGGCATTTCCGAACCGGAAACGGAGAGTTGCCGAGCTGCCTTGCAAATGCCACATTTCGCCGGGGAATTTCATGTATAAGACACATTATGGACCAAATTCTTGCCATTCCCCAGGGCCGCAAACGGCAGAACATCCCGCTGATGTGTTCGATCATGGCGGTGACGGCGATTCTGATGCTGAGCTACATCAACGTCCTCTCCGTCCCGGTGAAGGTCTCGCACCCCGAGCCGTCGGCCATGCACATGCACGGGTTGATCGTCGCCTCTGCCGACGACTGAGCCCCGATCCGATCCGGATGCCAAAGCCCCGTCACGCGGGGTTTTTCTGTTATTCCAAGATGTTGAGCCGGGTGCCCGGGCCTTCCAAATTGCCGCGCCGCATGCGACAGTCGGGCGAAATCCGTCCGAGAGGTTCCGATGCTCCAGATCGCCCGCCGGCTGAATGCCGTCCTGTCGCGCCTGCTGGGGCTGCGCGCCGCGCCCGCGCTGCTGGTGACGGTGCTGGTGCTGGCCGCCTTCCTGCCCGCCTTCACCACCCTGCCGCCGGTCGACCGCGACGAGGCGCGCTTCGCCCAGGCGACCAAGCAGATGATGGTGAGCGGCGACTATGTCGACATCCGGTTCCAGGACCGGACCCGCTACAAGAAGCCGGTCGGCATCTACTGGGCGCAGGCGGCGGCGGTCGCGGCGGTCGGGCATCCGGGTGACCGGACCATCTGGCACTACCGCCTGCCGTCGCTGATCGCCGCGGTGCTGGCGGCGGTGCTGACCCTGCGCCTCGCCACCCTGTTCGGCGGCGCGGCGGCGGGGCTGGCGGCCGGCGGGCTGATGGCCGGGATCTTCATGCTGGGGGCCGAGGCGCATCTGGCCAAGACCGACGCGGTGCTGCTGGCGGCGACGGTGGCGGTACAGCTGGCGCTGGCCCGGCTCTACCGCGACGCCCGGGCGGCGGGGTTCAGGACGGAAGAGATCGGGCCGCTGGGCTGGGGCCGTTTCGCCCTGTTCTGGGGCGCGCTGGCCGTCGCGGCGCTGGTCAAGGGGCCGATCGGGCCGGGGATCGTCGCGCTGACGGTGCTGCTGCTGGCGCTGGGGCATCGCCGCGTCGGCTGGCTGCGGGCGCTGCGGCCGGGCTGGGGCCTGGGCCTGCTGGTGCTGCTGGTCGCGCCCTGGTTCGTCGCGATCACTTTGAAGGCCGGGATGGGGTTCTGGGACGAGGCGCTGGGCCGCGACCTGATGAACAAGCTGGCCGGCGCGCAGGAAAGCCACGGCGCCCCGCCCGGCAGCTACCTGGCGATGCTGTGGATCACCTTCCAGCCCGCCGCGGTGGCGCTGCTGCTCGCCCTGCCGGCACTGTGGCGGGCGCGGCGCAGCTCGGGCGTGATCTTTGCCGCCGCCTGGGTCGTGCCCGGCTGGATCGGCTTCGAGGCGGCGCCGACCAAGCTGATGCATTACGTGCTGCCCTTCTACCCGGCGCTGGCGCTGGCGATCGGGCTGGTCTGGGCCGAGACCGTCGCCGCCGCGCCGAAGCTCTGGCGCCGGATCGGTTTCTGGGCCCTCGGCGCGCTGCCGGTCCTCGTCCTCCTCGCCGCCGGCGGCTATGCCATCTCGCAGGGCGCCTGGAACGCGCTGCCCTTCAGCCTGATCGCGCTGGTCCTGGCCGGCGCCGGGCTGCTCCTCGCCGCCACGGCGCTGCGCGCGCAATTGCCCCATGCCGCGATCCTCGGGCTATGGCTGCTCGGGGCGGGCTTCCTGTCCGGCCTGTTCCCGGTCGCCGCCCGCCTGCCGGCACTGTGGCCTGCCAGGCAGATCACCGCCCTGATCCCGCCGGACCCGGCTTGCGGGCAGATCACGCTCTACGCCACCGGCTACGAGGAGCCCTCGCTGGTCTTTCTCGCCCCCGGACCGGTGAAATGGGCGACGCCGGACGCGGCGGCGCAGGCGCTGGGCACCGACCGCTGCACCGCCGCCGTGGTGCCGTCAGCCGATGCCGCACCGCTGAGCGCCGCCGGCGCGGTCGAGCGTGGCCGGGTGAACGGCATCAATCTGGGCACCGGCAAGCCGGTGGCGCTGGCGGTGTTCGGGCCGGCAAACAAATAGGAGGGGGCTGCGACTCCCAAAGCCTCTGCCCCTTCATCTTCACGAAAATATCCCGGGGGGCGCCATTGTCGCGCCATTGGTCCGAGGGGCAATGGCGGTGGGGCTGGCCCCCCGGCCTATCTCACCGCGACGACCGACCGTCCTAGCGGTTCAACCCGCCATGCAGCATCGGCACGTCGAGCGACTGGAAGCCGTAATGGCGCAGCCAGCGCAGGTCGCTGTCGAAGAACGCCCTCAGGTCGGGGATGCCGTATTTCAGCATCGCGATCCGGTCGATCCCCATGCCGAAGGCGAAACCCTGCCACTGGTCCGGGTCGACCCCGGCAGATTGCAGCACCTTGGGATGGACCATGCCCGAACCCAGCACCTCGAGCCAGCCGTCGCCCTCGCCGACCTTGACCTGGCCGCCTTCCCACGAGCACTGGATGTCGACCTCGGCCGACGGTTCCGTGAACGGGAAGTGCGAGGCGCGGAAGCGGGTCTTCACATGGGTGCCGAAGAAGGCCGAGAAGAACTCTTCCAGCACCCATTTCAGGTTCGCCATGCTGAGGTCGCGGTCGATCGCCAGGCCCTCGACCTGGTGGAACATCGGCGCGTGGGTCTGGTCCATGTCCATGCGGTAGACGCGGCCCGGCGCGATCACCCGGATCGGCGCGCCCTGGGCCGCCATCGCCCGGATCTGCACCGGTGAGGTATGGGTGCGCAGCACGTGCGGCGGGCGGTCGTCGCCCTCGGCCCGGGCCATGAAGAAAGTGTCGTGCTCCTGCCGCGCCGGGTGCTCCGGCGGGATGTTGAGCGCGTCGAAATTGTACCAGTCGGTCTCGATCTGCGGACCCTCGGCGACGGCGAAGCCCATGTCGGCGAAGATCGCCGTCAGCTCGTCGGTGACCTGGGAAACCGGGTGGACGGTGCCCATCCGCCGCGGCCGGCCGGGCAGGGTGACGTCGAGCCATTCGGCCCGCAGCCGCTCGTCGAGCGCGGCATCGGCCAGCGCCGCCTTCTTGGCCTTGAGCGCGGAGTCGATCTCGGACTTCAACGCGTTGAGCGCGGGGCCGGCGGTCTGGCGCTGTTCCGGGCTCATCTTGCCCAGTTCGCGCATCTTCAGGCTGACCTCGCCCTTCTTGCCGAGCGCGGCAAGCCGCAGCTCTTCCAGCGCGGCCTCGTCGCCGGCCTCGGCGATGCGGCCGAGGTAGTTAGCCTTGAGTGCGTCCAAACCGTCCATCGGGGCCTCCGGGAAATTCCGCGCCTGTGCTAGCGGCAGGGCGGGGCGAATGCAAGCGGCAGGGCGGTCGCGGTTGGGGGAGGCGGTGACCAGCGGCGCCTCCGCCAAAGAAAAACCCCGCGTGCCGAAGCGCGCGGGGCCTTTTCACTGTCCCGGTAAGGGGTCTTACGCGGCGGCCGCGGCTTTCGCCTGTTCGACGATCGCGCCGAAAGCCTCCGGCTCGTGCACGGCCAGGTCGGCCAGGACCTTGCGGTCGACCTCGATCCCGGCCTTGGCCAGGCCGTTGACGAAGCGCGAATAGGTCATGTCGGCATCGGCGGCGCGGACCGCGGCGTTGATGCGCTGGATCCACAGGGCGCGGAAGTTGCGCTTGCGGGTCTTGCGGTCGCGGGTCGCGTATTGGTTGGCCTTGTCGACCGCCTGGGTGGCGGTGCGGAAGTTCGTGCTGCGCGCAGCGTAGTAGCCTTTCGCCTTCTTGATCACCTTGCGGTGGGCGGCGTGGGTGACTTTCCCGGATTTGACGCGTGCCATTGTCCAGCCTCCTCAGCGATCGTAGGGCATGTATTTCTTGACGATCTTGGTATCCGCGTCCGACAGGATCATGGTACCGCGAGCGTCACGGATGAACTTGTTCGTCCGCTTGATCATGCCGTGGCGTTTGCCGGCCGGGCCGGATTTCACCTTGCCCGATGCGGTCGTCGAGAACCGCTTCTTGGCGCTGGCCTTGGTCTTCATCTTGGGCATTTCCATCTCCTCTTGCGAGCGGTTAGCGCGCGACTCGGCATGCCACTTCGGCCGGCCGCACGGATCGAGCGCGCCGTATAGGCGGACGGGACGCCGCTGGCAAGGGGAAAACGCCGCCACCGGAAGGGCGGCAGGCTAAAGCAGGGAGCCGTTGAGCAGCCCGCCGACCACCCGCAATACCACGTCGGGGATGTTCTCGAAGGTGTAGGCGGCGGGTTTCTGGCTCACCGCGGTGACGATCAGGACACCGGCGATTAGCACCATGATCGCGGCGGCGCGGGGGGCGCGACTTTCCGAGAAGGCGCTGAAGATCGAGGGGATGGCCAGCACCCCCACGACCAGGCCGATCACGAACATCAGGTCGGTATTCATCCCGCACCCCCGCGGCTGAAAGCCCCATTATTCGGGATCGGAGCGATAAATCAACCGTTCCTCGCAGGGGGCGACGCGCAGGATGTTGGTGGTGCCGGGCACGTTGAACGGCACCCCGGCGACGACGACGATCTGGTCGGTATCGGTGGCGAAGCTGTGTTCGCGCGCCGCCCGCACCGCCGAGATCACCGCGCCCTTGAACCGTTCCTGCTCCTCGGTCTTGACGCAATGCACGCCCCAGGTCAGCGACAGCCGCCGCGCCGTGCGGTCGAGCGGGGTGAGCGCGATGATAGGCACCCGCGGCCGCTCGCGCGCGGTCAGGATCGCGGTGGTGCCGGACTGGGTGAAGCAGCAGATCGTCTTGATATGGGCGCTCTCGGCGATCTCGCGCGCGGCCGAGACGATGCCGTCGGCGACCGAGCGCCGCTCGACCCGGCGCGAGCTTTCGATCACCTCGCGATAGGTCGGGTCGCTCTCGACCTCGACGGCGACGTTGTTCATGGTCTGCACCGCCTCGATCGGGTAGTTGCCCGCCGCGCTCTCGGCCGAGAGCATGACCGCGTCGGCGCCCTCGTAGATCGCGGTGGCGACGTCGGAGACCTCGGCCCGGGTCGGCATCGGCGATTCGATCATGCTCTCCAGCATCTGGGTGGCGACGATCACCGGCTTGGCCGCCATCCGGCAGCCGCGCACCAGCTGCTTCTGGATCGGCGGCAGGTTCTGCACCGGCAGCTCGACGCCGAGGTCGCCGCGCGCCACCATGATCCCGTCGGACACCGCCAGGATGTCGGCGAAGCTCTTCACCGCCGAGGGTTTCTCGATCTTCGAGATGATCGCGGCGCGGCCCTTGACCAAGGCACGGGCGTCCTCGACATCGGCGGGACGCTGGACGAAGGACAGCGCGAGCCAGTCGATGCCCAGCTGGCAGGCGAATTCCAGGTCCTTGCGGTCCTTCTCCGACAGCGCCGCCACCGGCAGCACCACGTCGGGCACGTTCACCCCCTTGCGGTTCGAGATCATGCCGCCGACCATCACCGTGCAATCGGCGAAGTCCTTGCCGCAATCCTCGACCTGGAGGCGGATCTTGCCGTCATTGACCAGCAGGGTCGCGCCGGGTTCGAGCGCGGCGAAGATCTCCTCGTGCGGCAGCTGGACGCGGCGATCGTTGCCCGGCGCCGGGTCGAGGTCGAGCCGGAACTTCGCCCCTTCCTCGAGCTCGACCGCCCCGGCGACGAAGGTGCCGACCCGCAGCTTCGGGCCCTGGAGGTCGGCGAGGATGCCGATCGGCCGGCCGGTATCGGCCTCGATCTTGCGGATGGTGGCGTGGCGGGCGGCGATGTCCTCGTGGCTGCCATGGCTCATGTTGAGCCGGAACACGTCGGCGCCGGCCTCGAACAGGGCGCGGATGGTCTCGTAAGTGTCGGAGGCCGGGCCCAGGGTGGCCACGATCTTGACGTTGCGAAGGCGTCTCATGCTGCCTTGCTCCTCAGGTTATATTCAACTGTCGTGGCGGGCCGGCGCCTGTATGGCGGAATTCCCCGGCCGGGGCAACTGGCCCCGGTGCCGCGGGGTCACTTTGCCCGGCCCCGGGGGCGGCGTGCCGTTCCGGTATCCGTCCTGCCCGCTTTCCTGGCGGTGCCGGAAGCCAAGGCCGGGGGTTTCACACCCCCGGACCCCCGTGGAGTACTTGGACAAAGAAGAAGACGGGCTGCATTTCTTCTTTGCGAAAATACTCCGGGGGTCCGGGGGCAGCGCCCCCGGCCTTGCTTGCCTATCCCTGCGCATAGCCAACTGGCGCTTTCTCCCGGCATGACCTAAACCGGCGCCGGAATGACAGAACACGGTAACGCCTCCATGACCTACAGCCCTTACGAGATCGTCGGCGAAACCCGCCCCTCGCGCTGGCTGATCACCTGCGACCATGCCGCCAACACCGTCCCGCCCGAGATCGGCGGCGGCAGCCTCGGCATCGCGCCGCATGACATGGAGCGCCACATCGCCTACGACCTCGGCGCCGCCGGGGTGACGCGGCGGCTGGCCGATCTGCTCGATGCGCCGGCGATCCTGACCAATTTCTCGCGCCTGGTGATCGACCCCAACCGGGGCGAGGCCGATCCGACATTGGTGATGCAGCTCTATGACGGCACCATCATCCCGGCCAACCGCCACATCCCGGAAGCCGAGGTCCAGCGCCGTCTGCGCAGCCTCTACTTTCCCTATCACGAGGCGTACGAACGGTTGGCGGCGCGGCGGGCCGACACCGTCATCGTCGCCATCCACAGCTTCACGCCGCGGCTGGTCGGGCGCCATCCGCGGCCGTGGCATATCGGCGTGCTCTACTCGCCGCACGATCCGCGGCTGTCGAAGGCGCTGCTGACCCGGCTGCGGCAGGAAAGCGATCTCTGCGTCGGCGAGAACGAGCCCTATAGCGGCCACCTGCCGGGCGATTCGATCGACCGCCACGCGCTGATCCCCGGCCGCCACAATACGCTGATCGAGCTGCGCCACGACCTGATCGCGACGCCCGAGGGCCAGAGCGAATGGGCCGAACGGCTGGCGCCGATCCTTGACGAAGTGCTGGGCGCAGACGATTTCTGAGGCAAAGGAGATTGCCCATGGACGACGCCACCCGCACCGAGATCGAAGCCGCCGCCTTTCGTGCCCTGCGCGAACACCTGATGGTCAAGCGCCCCGAGGTGCAGAATATCGACCTGATGAACCTCGCCGGCTTCTGCCGCAACTGCCTGAGCCGCTGGTACCAGGAGGCCGCCAACGCGCGTGGCATCGCGATGACCAAGGACGAGGCGCGCGAGATCTTCTACGGCATGCCCTATGACGACTGGAAGGCGCAGCAGCAGACCGAGGCCGATGCCGACAAGCAGGCCGCTTTCGCAAAGGCCTATCGCGAGAACGTGGGCGACGCCGAGAAGGGCTGAGCGGTCCCGATCCGGGACCGAACAGGCCGCGGGGCGAATCGTCGATGGGGGCGATGCGCCCTGGAGGCGGAAACAATGGCGGTCATGGTGCCGGATTGACCTGTGTCAGGCGTTAATAATCACAAGTTTCTCTCTTCAAATCACAAGTTTCTCTCTTCAAATCACAACCTCTTTACTCCCTGCGGCTGACCTCTACTGTCCATGGACAACGGGGGCGTGTGTGGGGCGAGTGCGATGGGGGCGCTGTTTTTCTTTTCTCTTCTGGCTGCCGGGCTTGTCGCCTCGGTTTTCGTCGACGGGTTCGACGGGTCCGATGACGAGGATCACGCAACCGAAGGTGACGACAGGCTCACGGGCAGCAACGGGCCCGATCTCCTGGACGGTATCGGGGGCGACGATACGATCGAGGCCGGGGCTGGCGACGACACCATCGACGGCGGGGACGGCAACGATTCAATAGACGCAGGCGACGGCGACGATCTGGTCCGCGGCGGTGCGGGCGACGACAGCCTGCATGGCGGTACCGGCGACAACACGCTCTACGGCGGCAGCGGCAACGACACCGTTTACGCCTTCGGCGGCAACGACCGGATGGCCGGCGGGCCCGGCGATGACAGCGTTGCCGGCGGGCCGGGGGACGACACGCTCGATGGCGGCGACGGGAACGACACGCTCGACGGCGGCCAGGGCAGCGACCTGATCCACGGCGGCGCGGGCGGTGACCTGATCTATAGCGGCACCGCGGCCCATCTGGCCGGCGCCGACACGATCTACGGCGAGACCGGCGACGACACGATCCATGCCGGCTATGGCGGCCCTCACTCGATCGACGGCGGCGACGGCAACGACTATGTCGACTACAAGGGCAGCGGCGGCAGCGTGTCGGGCGGCGCAGGCGACGACACGGTCGATGCGCGCTACTCCCATGTCGACTCCATCGACGGCGGCAGCGGCGATGACCGGCTGGTCGCGGGTGGAGGCGGCGCGACCGTCAATGGCGGGCTGGGCGAGGACATCGTCATCGGCGGCGCCGGCGACGACAGCCTGAGCGGCGGCGACGGCGCCGATTCCATCACTGGCGGTTTCGGCGACGACAGCATCGACGGCGGGGACGGCAACGACACGATCGACGCCACCACCAACGATCCCGATCAGGGCTGGTCGGGCCACGATCTGGTCAATGGCGGGGACGGCAACGATGCGATCCGGTTCGATCTCTACGATACCGTGACCACCGGCGCCGGTACCGATACGATCACGCTCGACCACCCCTACTCGGCCTACGGCGACAAGATCTCTGTCACCGATTTCGACCCGGCGCAGGACCGGATCGAGATCGACAACAGCCTGCAAAGCGGCGAGACCTTCGAGGATGTGCTGCATCCCAGCGCCGTGCTCCATGTCGTGGACGGCGAGAATGGGGTCGAGCTGCAATTGACCACGACCTATGCGGAATATCCCGACCGGGCCGGCACGCCGGAAGTGATCGGCGTCCTGAACGGGGTGAGCACCGCCGATCTGAACGCGGCGAATTTCAGCTTCGTCGGAGTCAATCAGGCCGGCGAGCCGATCCCGTCGCAGGTGGTGATCGGCGGATAGGGTCCGCTGGGCGCGGGCCCGCGGCGCCATGGCGCGCCCGTGAGGGCGGGGAATGTGCTATGATCGCAAGATGCCGTTGCCTGTCCGCACAGAATACAGCCGCGCCGAGCTGATCAGCGATGCCGTCGTCCATGTCTCGGGTCTGGCGGCGGTGCTGATTGCCGTTCCGGTGCTGATCGCCGTCGCGCTGTGGCGCGGCAGCGCCGGAGAGGCGCTCTTCGCCGTCGCGCTCTACGGTGCGACGCTGATCGCGATGATCCTGTTCTCGGCGCTTTACAACATCGTCGGCCGGCATCGCTGGCACGGCGTTCTGCGGCGGCTCGACCATTCCGCGATCTATGCCAAGATCGCCGGCACCTATACCCCCTTCACCCTGATCCCCGGCGGCCATGGCGGCTATCTGCTGGCCGGGCTCTGGGGCGCGGCGCTGGCCGGGATGGGGTTGAAGCTGATCTCGCCGGCGCGGCTGCGCTGGCTGGCGCTGGCGCTCTATCTCGGCATGGGCTGGGCCGGGGCGGTGGCCGGAGGCAGCTTCTTCGCGACGCTGTCGGGCCCGGTGATCGTGCTGATCGCGGTTGGCGGGGGGCTCTATACCGTCGGTGTCGTCTTCTACCTGTTCGAGCGGCTGCCCTTCCACTACACGCTGTGGCATGTCTTCGTGCTGGTGGCGAGCATGGTGTTCTATGCCGCCGTGACGGTGCACCTGGTGCAGGGCACGGCGTGACCGTGCGGCGGTAGCTGTGCGACGGCGCACTGGCACTGTGTGATCCTTCGCTCCTGACGGCCCGGCCGCGCCGGCCTATGTTCCCCTTGTTCGCAGCCGATCAGGAGGACGCCGATGTCCAGCCGCATGCCGACCTATTTCATCTCGCATGGCGGGGGGCCGTGGCCCTGGATCCCGCAGATGCGCGCCGGGTTTGCCGCGCTGGAGCAGGCGCTGGCCCGGATGCCGGAAGAGCTGCCGGAACGGCCGAAGGCGGTCCTGATGGTCTCGGGGCACTGGGAGACCGAGGCGGTCTCGGTCATGCACGCAGCGCGGCCGCCGATGGTCTACGACTATCACGGTTTCCCGCCGCACACCTACGAGATCACCTATCCCGCCCCCGGCGCGCCGGCGCTGGCGGAACGGGCGGCGGCGCTGATAGAGGGCACCGGGCTGCCGGTGCGGCTGGACGAGACCCAGGGCTATGACCACGGCACCTTCGCGCCGATGGAGATCATGTATCCGCAGGCCGACATGCCGCTGTTCCAGGTCTCGATCCGCAAGAATTACGACCCGGCCCAGCATGTCGAGATCGGCCGGGCGCTGGCGCCCATGCGCGACGAGGGCGTGCTGATCGTCGGCTCGGGGCTGAGCTATCACAACCTGCGCCTGTTCGGGCCGCAGGCCAAGGCGCCGTCGATGGCTTTCGACGCCTGGCTCAGCGACGCGCTGGCGTTGCCGCCGGCCGAGCGGCTGGCGGCGCTGCTGGGCTGGGAAAGCGCCCCCTCCGCCCGGCTCTGCCACCCGCAGGAAGATCATCTCGTGCCGCTGTTCACCGCGTTGGGCGCGGCCGAGAGCGAGCCCGCCAGCCGGCCCTATCACGAGGACGGGATCATGGGCGGGGTGACGGCATCGAACTTCCGCTTCGGGTGAGGGGGCGAGGGGCAGCCTGACAGAAGTCCTCCGGGGCGTCAGCCCCGGATCACGCCCGACCCCGCCCCCCAAGGGCGGGCGCGATTGCGCCCACCCTCGGGGCCGGGCGCGATCCTCGTGCAATTGGCCGAGACTCGATGGCTCCCTTCGCCGAGCCCGAAAACGAAAATGGCGCAGGTCTCCCCGCGCCACCCTCACGAATTCGGCTTGCCGATCCCTCAGGTCGCCGTCTTGCGGCTTTCCTCGAGGTAGATCTCGCGCAGCCGCTTGGCGATCGGGCCCGGTTTGCCGTCGCCCAGGGTAACGCCGTCGATCTCGACCACCGGCATCACGAAGGCCGAGGCCGAGGTGGTGAAGGCCTCGTCGGCTTCCTTGGCCTCGGCGATGGTGAACGGGCGCTCGACCACTTCCATCTGCGCCTCGCGGGCGAAGCGCAGCACCGCGGCGCGGGTGATGCCGTGCAGGATGTCGTGGCTCAGGTCGCGGGTGATGATCCGGCCGCCCTTGACGATATAGGCGTTGTTCGAGGTGCCCTCGGTGACGAAGCCGTCCTCGATCAGCCAGGCGTCGTCGCAGCCCGCCTTCTTGGCCGCCATCTTGCCCATCGACGGGTAGAGCAGCTGCACCGTCTTGATGTCGCGGCGGCCCCAGCGGATGTCCTCGATCGAGATGATCTTGGCGCCGGTCTTCGACATCGGCGCATCGGCCATGCCCGGCTTGGACTGGGTGAACAGCACCAGCGTCGGCCTGGTGGTCTCGGGATCGGGGAAAACGAAGTCGCGGTCGCCCGGGTTGCCGCGGGTGACCTGCAGGTAGATCATGCCGTCGACGAGGTCGTTGCGCTTGACCAGTTCGCGGTGGATTTCCAGCAGCTCCTCGTGGCCGACCGGCGCCTGCATGTCGAGCTCGGACAGCGAGCGGGCAAGGCGGGCGGCGTGGCCCTCGAAATCGAGCAGCTTGCCGTCGAGGACCGAGGTCACCTCGTAGACCGCATCGGCCATCAGGAAGCCGCGGTCGAAGACCGAGACCTTGGCCTCTTCCTCGGGCAGATAGTCGCCATTGACGTAAACGATGCGGCTCATCCTTGGTCCTTTCTGTCACGCGTCGGGCCGGGCCCGGTCATATGGTCGCCCTATCGGGCCGGAAAACTGGCGGGGGCTCCGCCCGTTCGGCGTCAAGCGCGCCTCACCCCCACAGAGCCGCCTGCGGCCCGTGCACGCCGCGCTCGTCGTAGAACAGCGGCGCGTCGCGGTCTTCGGCCAGAAGCAGCGGGCCGTCAAGATCGACGTAATCGGCGCCCTGGGCGACCAGGGTCGCCGGCGCCATCGCCAGCGACGAGCCGACCATGCAGCCGACCATGACGCCGTAGCCCTGCGACCGGGCGAGATCGCGCAGCGCCAGCGCCTCGGTCAGGCCGCCGGTCTTGTCGAGCTTGATGTTCACCATGTCGTACTTGCCGACCAGATCGGGCAGCGAGGCGCGGTCGTGGCAGCTTTCGTCGGCGCAGACCGGGATCGGCCGTTCGATCTCGGCCAGCGCCTCGTCGGCGCCGGCGGGCAGCGGCTGCTCGACCAGCGCGACGCCGATCTTCTCCAGATGTGGCGCGAGGTCGGCGTAGATCTCGGTGGTCCAGCCCTCGTTGGCGTCGACGATGATCTTCGATTTCGGCGCCCCGGCGCGGACCGCGGCCAGCCGGTGCATGTCGTCCGGCGTGCCGAGCTTGATCTTCAAGAGCGGCCGGTGGGCGTTCTTGGCCGCCTCGGCGCGCATCTTGTCGGGATCGTCGAGCGACAGGGTGAAGGCGGTGATCATCGGCTGCGGCGCCGGCAGGCCGGCGAGGTCCCAGACCCGCTTGCCGGCCTTCTTCGCCTCCCAGTCCCACAGCGCGCAATCGACGGCGTTGCGGGCGGCGCCGGCGGGCAGGGCGTCCTGCAGTTCAAGCCGGTCGATGCCGGCAGGCAGGCCCTCGATCTGGGCGCTGACGCTGTCGAGGCTCTCGCCATAGCGGGCGTAGGGAACGCATTCGCCATGGCCGATGACGCCGTCCCGCTCGATCCGCGCGGTCAGCACGCGGGCCTCGGTGCGGCTGCCGCGCGAGATGGTGAAGACCTGGGCCAGACGGAAGGTGTCGGCGGTCACGGTGATGGTCATGGGGCCTCCTAGCCTCTTCGTGGCCCGCCGGGCCCTCATCGGCGAGGAGGGCCCGAGGGGCGCGACGAGCGTCCCGGGTGTCAGATCGCGGCCAGCGCGTCGACCAGCCTGCCGGCACCATGCCGGAACGGATCGACGGCGGGAAGACCCATCCGTGCTTCGACCTCGGCAAGGTAGGCCGTGGCCTCTTCGTCGCCCATATGCTGGGTGTTGACCGAGATGCCGACCACCTGGCAGGCCGGGTTGGCGACCTTGGCAAGGTTCAGCGCGGTGTCGCGCAGCGCCTCGAGGCTGGGCAGCTGGTAGCCGGGCAACCCCCGCATGTGGTCGCGGGTCGGCTCGTGGCACAGGATCAGCGCGTCGGGCTGGCCGCCATGGATCAGCGCCATGGTCACGCCCGAATAGGAGACGTGGAACAGGCTGCCCTGGCCCTCGATCAGGTCCCAGTGGTCGGCGTCGTTGTCCGGCGTCAGGTATTCTACCGAGCCGGCCATGAAATCGGCGATCACCGCGTCCAGCGGCACGCCGTCGCCGGTGATCAGGATGCCGGTCTGGCCGGTGGCGCGGAAGCTGGCCTTCAGGCCGCGGTCGCGCATCTCCTTGTCCATCGCCAGCGCGGTATACATCTTGCCGACCGAGCAGTCGGTGCCGACGGCGAGGCAGCGTTTGCCGGTCCGCTTGACGCCGTTGGCGATCGGGTATTGCACCGAGGGCACGCGGACGTCGTGCAGGGTGCGGCCGTGGCGCTGGGCGGTCTCGACCAGGTCATGCTCGTCGCGCAGCAGGTTGTGCAGCCCGCTGGCGATGTCGAAGCCCTGCTCGAGCGCCGTGTGCAGCACCTCTTTCCATTTCTTCGAGATCACGCCGCCGCGGTTGGCGACGCCGATCACCAGGGTACGGGCGCTGGCGGCATGGGCTTCGGCCAGGTTCATGTCGGGCAGCTTCATGTCGGCCTTGCAGCCGTCCATGCGATACTGGCCCAGCGCGTATTCGGGGCGCCAGTCGCGGATGCCCTGGGCCACCTTGGCGGCGAGTTGGTCGGGGGCATCGCCGAGGAACAGCAGGTAAGGGGTCTGGATCATCGTCGTCTCCTGAATCTCGGGCGGCAGAATGGAGGATGTGGTCGGGGATGTCTTGGGAAAGTTGAAGTCACGGCGGCGTGAGGGCGGGAGGATTTCGCGTCTTTCGGCTCATTTGGCGAAGTTTTGTGCGTCACTGCCGAGCGAGGCGGCGAATCCAGTCTCGGCCCTGCTGCGTCGCGGCGCATATGCTGCGGCGCAAAAACAGGCCTTGCAACCCGGAGCGCAACAATCTATCCACTTCCGTCGTAACGGCGAAACATCATTACCCGAGGAATTCGATGAGCTTCCGCATCCAGCCCGCCGCCCCCGCGCGCCCGAACCGCTGCCAACTCTTCGGCCCCGGCTCGCGCCCGGCGATCTTCGAGAAGATGGCGGCGAGTGCGGCGGACGTGATCAATCTCGACCTCGAGGATTCGGTGGCACCGGGCGACAAGGACACGGCGCGGGCGAATATCATCGCCGCCACGCGTGAGATCGACTGGGGCAACAAGTATCTCTCGGTCCGGATCAACGGGCTCGACACGCCGTTCTGGTATCGCGACGTTGTCGAACTGCTGGAACAGGCGGGCGACCGGCTCGACCAGATCATGATCCCCAAGGTCGGCTGCGCCGCGGATGTCTATGCCGTCGACGCGCTGGTGACGGCGGTCGAGGCCGCCACGGGCCGGAGCAAGCCGATCAGCTTCGAGGTGATCATCGAATCGGCCGCCGGCATCGCCCATGTCGAGGAGATCGCCGCCAGCTCGCCCCGGCTGCAGGCGATGAGCCTGGGCGCGGCCGATTTCGCCGCCTCGATGGGGATGCAGACCACCGGCATCGGCGGGACGCAGGAAAACTACTACATGCTGCACGAGGGCGCCAAGCACTGGTCCGACCCGTGGCACTGGGCCCAGGCCGCCATCGTCGCCGCCTGCCGCACCCATGGCGTGCTGCCGGTCGACGGCCCGTTCGGCGATTTCTCGGATGACGAGGGGTTCCGCGCCCAAGCCCGCCGCTCGGCGACTCTGGGCATGGTCGGCAAATGGGCGATCCATCCCAAGCAGGTGGCGCTGGCCAACGAGGTCTTCACCCCCTCCGAGGCCCAGGTGACCGAGGCGCGCGAGATCCTGGCCGCGATGGAAGAGGCCAAGGCGCGCGGCGAGGGCGCGACCGTCTACAAGGGCCGGCTGGTCGATATCGCGTCGATCAAGCAGGCCGAAGTCATTGTCCGCCAGGCCGAGATGATCGCCGGCTGACACTTGGTCCGGCGCGGCGGGGAGGCCGGCCGGACGACAAGGAGGAGGCGCGCCCCGGGAGACGATCCCCGGGGCGCGATTCGTTTCGGCGGATGGATCGGGCGCGCCCCGACGGGCGCACAGCCCTGCATTTCTGGAAGATCCGCCATGCTGTCACATCCTTGTCGCACAGAACAGTTGACGCGATGCCCATGCGCGGGGCAGCATCCCGGCGACGCTGCGTAAATTGTCCGCAGCCCGTTAAACCGCGTCCGGGCGGCGAGGAGGCCCCTGGACTGGCGGGAGGAGGCGCGCCCCGGAGAGATCCGGGGCGCTGCTTGTTGAAATCCCCGTTTGCAGGGCTTGAGTGGGACCGCGGTCAGCCTTCGGCCGGCGCGACCGGCTGGCGCAGGATCGTGCGCAGCTTCTCGGGCGCAGTGCGGCGCGGGTCGGAGAGATAGATCTCGTGATGCAGCCCCGCCGGCCGCAGCCCGAGCCCGGGGATCACCTCGCCATGCAACCGGGCCAGCACCGGCGCCTCGTCGAGATAGGACCCGACATGAAGCGTTTGCAGGCAGTCGCCCTCGGCGAAGCGGAGCGGCGCAACCCGCGCCAGGGTCGCGGCGTCGCAGGCCGGGGCGGGCTTTTTCGCGAGCGCCTTTGCGGCCACCGCGCGGGCCGCCTCGACCGCGTCGGGGCCGATGTCCCCGGGCATCCGCAGCACGGCCCGCCACTGCCAACGCTCGCGCCCGCCCGAGCCGGGCTGGAAGTCGGCCATGTCCTCGGCCCACCACAGGGCTTCGAGCGGACCGACCGTGAAATCCTCCGTGCCGGCGGCCTTGCGCGCGAATTTCACCTTGTAGGCCACCGCGTAGAGCGCGGCGATGGCGGCGGCAAAAGCCGGCCCGCCGGGGTCGCCCCGACCGTCGATGGCAAGGAAGCTCATCTCGGGCACCGCCAGCCGGTCCCAGCGCCCGACCTTGCCCGAATAGAACGGCTTGTCGATCTTGCGGAAGTCGATCTTGGTCATCGCGGTCTCCTTCTGAGACAAGCCTGCTTGATCGTCGCCATCCCCGCCATGACCGCGCGCAAGATGTCCGCCCCGTTGCAAACGGCCTTTCGTGCCGTCATATAGCGGGGGTCCGCGACAGGAGCCGAGCATGAACTATCTCGAATTCGAAAAACCCCTGGCCGAGATCGAAGGCAAGGCCGAGGAGTTGCGCGCGATGGCGCGCACGAACGAGGGGATGGATGTCGAGAAGGAGGCCAGCGCGCTCGACCGCAAGGCCGAGGCGATGCTGACCGAGATCTACAAGGGGCTGACGCCGTGGCAGAAATGCCAGGTCGCGCGCCATCCCGAACGGCCGCACTGCATCGACTATGTCGACGCCCTGTTCACCGAGTTCACCAGCCTTGCCGGCGACCGCAACTTCGCCGACGACCTTGCCGTGATCGGCGGCCTGGCCCGGTTCGACGACCAGCCGGTGATGGTGATCGGCCAGGAGAAGGGCAACGATACCAAGAGCCGGATCGAGCGCAATTTCGGCATGGCCCGGCCCGAGGGCTACCGCAAGGCGGCGCGGCTGATGGACTTGGCCCATCGCTTCGGCATCCCGGTGATCACCCTGGTCGACACCACCGGTGCCTATCCCGGCAAGGGCGCCGAGGAGCGCGGCCAGTCCGAGGCCATCGCCCGCTCGACGATGAAATGCCTCGAGGTCGGCGTGCCGCTGATCTCGATCATCATCGGCGAGGGCGGCTCGGGCGGGGCGGTGGCGCTGGCGACGGCGAACCGCGTCGCCATGCTCGAGCATTCGGTCTACTCGGTGATCTCGCCCGAGGGCTGCGCCTCGATCCTGTGGAAGGATGCCGGCAAGATGCGCGAGGCCGCCGAGGCGCTGCGCCTGACCGCGCAGGACCTGCTCAAGCTGGCGGTGATCGACCGCGTCATTCCCGAGCCGGTCGGCGGTGCCCAGCGGGATCGCGAGGCGACGATCGCGGCGGTGGGCGAGGCGATCCGGGCGATGCTGAAGGACCTGTCGGGCAAGAAGCCCGACGCGCTGATCAAGGACCGGCGCAAGAAATACCTCGACATGGGCTCGAAGGGGCTCGCCGCCTGATCCGGCGGCGCCCCGGCGTTCCTCCCTCCCCCTGACACGGCCCTGTTGCGGCGTCCGCCCCTCCCTGGCGGACGCACGCGAAGTCACGACCGATCAGGGAATTTCGATCTTCCGAGAGCGCATCGTGCATTTCGGGGCCGCCGCGCGCGGCTCTATCAACGATGGGCAGGCGCTCCGCGGGCAGAGGCCGGCGGCGCGCCGGGCCGGCCACGCCCGGGAGGCCGAATCCCGGGCGGTTCGTTATCTCGGGAGGAAGTCATGCCGTTCACTCAACCGCACACCCCGCAGACGGCGGCAGGTCCGCGCACCCGCCGGCGCCGCAGCGCGGCCCGGCTTCTGACCACGGCGGCCGTCGCCCTTGGCCTCGGCGCCGGCGTCGCGGCGGCGCAGGGGCTGACCGCCACCTCCTTCAGCGCCGATTTCTCGGCCATGGCGCAGCTCAAGGCCGTCGCCGCCAAGGGCCAGGGCAAGATCGGCATCCTGCTGCCGGAAACCACCACCTCGGCGCGCTACACGTCCTTCGACGCGCCCTATCTCAAGCAGGCGTTCAAGGCGGCGGGCCTGTCGCCCGACCAGTTCATCATCACCAACGCCCAGGGCAGCGAGTCGAGCGAGCTGACCCAGGCGCAGTCGGACATCTCGCAGGGCGCGACGGTGCTGGTGATGGACCCGATCTCGTCGGGCGTCGGGGCCTCGATCGAGACCTATGCCAAACAGCACGGCGTGCCGGTGATCGATTACGACCGGCTCACCCTCGGCGGCAGCCGCGGCTACTATGTCAGCTTCGACAATGTCGCGGTCGGCAAGCTGATCGGCCAGGGCATGGAGCAATGCCTGAAAGACTGGAAGGTGAAAAGCCCGCAGATCCTGGTGATGCGCGGCGCGCCGACCGACAACAACGCGACGCTCTTCGCCAAGGGCTACATGGACGTGCTCAAGCCCAAATTTGCTTCCGGTGCCTACAAGAACGTCGGCGAACCGGCGGGAACCTGGGACCCGGCCAAGGCGCGGACCACCTTCGAGGAACAGTTCACCGCCCATCCCGACATGAACGCCGCCGTCGTGCCCAACGACGACAACGCCAACGCGGTGATCTCGTACCTGAAGACGCTGAAGGTGCCGCCGCACAGCTTCCCGACCACCGGTCAGGACGCGACGCTGACCGGGATGCAGAACGTGCTGACCGGCTACCAGTGCGGCTCGGTCTACAAGCCGATCTATCTCGAGGCGCAGGCGGCGGCCGCGCTGGCGCTCTACCTGCGCGCGGGCGAGGCGCCGCCAGCGGGGCTGGTCAACGGCAAGACGATGGATTCGCAGGCCAAGACCGAGGTGCCCTCGGTGCTGCTGAAACCGCTCTGGGTGACGCAGAAGAACATGGCGGCGACGGTGGTGGCGGACGGCTTCGTCCCGGCCAAGAAGCTTTGCGCCGGCGGCACCATGGCCAAGGCCTGCAAGGCTGCGGGGATCAACCCGGCGATGGGGTCGTGACCGCGCATGACGGCCAATGAAACGGAAGCCGGCGGAGGGGCGCAACCGCTCCTCCGCGTGCGCGGACTCGAGAAGAATTTCGGCGCGGTCCAGGCCCTCGCCGGGGCCGACCTAGAGGTCTATCCCGGCCAGGTGACGGCGCTGGTCGGCGACAACGGCGCCGGCAAGTCGGTGCTGATCAAGACCATCGCCGGCATCCATGCCGCGGACGGTGGCGAGATCCAGTGGCAGGGCAAGCCGGTCCGCATCCACAGCCCGCGCGATTCCGCCGCGCTGGGGATCGAGGTCGTCTACCAGGACCTCGCGCTGTGCGACAATCTCGATGTCGTCGAGAACATGTTCCTGGGCCGCGAGCGCACCGCGCGCGGCCTGCTGGCCGAGGACGACATGGAGCGCGCGGCGGCCGAGACGCTGTCGGGGCTGCAGGTCACCACGCTGCGCTCGATCCGGGCGCCGGTGGCGGCGCTGTCGGGCGGGCAGCGCCAGTCGATCGCCGTTGCCAAGGCGGTGATGTGGAATTCCAAGCTGGTGATCCTCGACGAGCCGACGGCGGCGCTGGGGGTGGCCCAGACCCGCCAGGTGCTGGCGCTGGTGCGGCGGCTGGCCGATCAGGGTCTCGCCGTGGTGATGATCTCGCACAACCTCAACGACGTCTTCGCCGTGGCCGACCGGATCGCGGTGCTGCGGCTGGGCCAGATGGTGGCGCAGGGGCCGGCCGAGGAATTCGACCCGCCGCTGGCGGTCGAGCTGATGACCACCGGCCGCTCGGACCGGCTGGGCAAGGTCAAGGTCGATCCCGAGGCCGAGGGCCGCCGGGTGCTGCCCGAGCCGGTCGATGACAGCGGCACGGGCACAAGCCGGACGGCCGTGGTGGGCGCCGGGCAGGTGCAGAGCCTGGGCGCCTATGCCCGCAGCCTCTGGACGAAGGTGGCGGCGGGGCAGAGCGGGGTGCTGCCGGTCGTGCTCGGCGTGATCCTGATCGCGGCGATCTTCCAGAGCCAGAACGCCAAGTTCCTGTCGCCCGGCAACCTGGTCAACCTGCTGGTGCAGGGCTCGGTCTTCATGCTGATCGGCATGGGCGAGGTCTTCGTGCTGCTCTTGGGCGAGATCGACCTGTCGCTGGGTTTCGTTGCCGGCATCGGCGCCACCATCGCCACCATGCTGGTGCAGCCCGATGTCGGCTGGCCGTGGTGGGCGGCGATTGCGGCGGCGCTGGCCTGCACCGCTGCGCTGGGCGCGCTGCAGGGCACGCTGATCACCCGGGTCCGGCTGCCTTCCTTCGTGGTCACGCTGGCCGGCTTGCTGGGATTCCAGGGCGTGATGATCGAGCTGCTGGGCACCGGCGGCACGATCCCGATTCCCGACGAGACGATCAACAACCTCGCCAACGGCACGCTCAGCCGCGCCGGCGGCTGGGCGCTGACGCTGCTGGTGCTGGTGGTCTATGCCGTGCAGACGGCGCTGCGCGACCGCCAGCGGCGCAACAGCGGGCTGGTGGCGCCGCCACCGGGTGTCACGGCGCTGAAGGTCGGTGCCGCGGCGCTGGCCGGCATCGTGCTCGTGGTGGTCAGCAACGTCGCCCGCGGCGTACCGCGCTTCCCGCTCTACGGCATGCCCTGGGTGATCCCGATCGTCTTCGTCGTGCTGACCGGCTGGTCGGTGCTGCTGGGCCGCACCCGGCTGGGGCGCTTCATCTACGCCATTGGCGGCAATGCCGAGGCCGCGCGCCGGGCCGGCATCAACCTGGCCGCCATCCGCACGCTGGCCTTCACCCTGGCGGCGCTGACCGCCGGGCTGGGCGGCATCATCTATGCCTCGCGCCTGCGCTCGATCTCGACCAGCTTCGACGGCGGCACGATCGTGCTCTACGTCGTCGCCACGGCGGTGATCGGCGGCACCAGCCTGTTCGGCGGCCGCGGCCATCCGCTGCACGCGGTCCTGGGCGGGGTGGTGATCGCGGCCATTGTCAACGGCATGGCGCTGCTGGGGCTGCCGGCGGCGGTGCAGCTGATGGCGACGGCGCTGGTGCTGCTGGCCTCGGTCACGGTCGATGTCGTGGTGCGGCGGCGGGGCGAGACGGCCCGTTAGACGGCCTGGTAACGGCAGGGGCGGGTTCCCGCCCCTACCACATCGTCCTGGCGGCGCGGCCGGACCATTCGGCGTCATAGGTGGCGCCGTCGAAGGCGCCCGCGGTCATCTCGCGCAGCATGTCGCCGACGGTCGGCAGGCCCTCGGACTCGTCGCCCGCCGACCAGGTCCGGGCGCGCAGCAGGGCGCGGGCGCATTGCGAATAGATCTCGCCGATCTCGATCACCAGAACGGTGCGCGGCTGCCTGCCCGCCTTCTCGAACCGGGCGCACAGATCGGCGTCGTCGGTGATCCGGGCGCGGCCGTTGACCCGCACCATGTTGTTCGAGCCGGGCACGAGGAAGGTCAGCGACACGCGCGGATCGCGGACGATGTTGCGCAGGCTGTCGATGCGCTGGTTGCCACGCCAGTCGGGCAGGGCGAGCGTGCCGGGATCGAGCTCGGTCACCACCGGGCCGTCGTCGCCGCGCGGGCTGCAATCGGTGCCCTCGGGGCCGACGGTGGACAGCAGGCAGAGCCGCGACCGGCCGATCCAGGCGCGGTAGGTCGGCGTCATCCGTCGCGCCACCTTGACCAGCGACGCTTCGCCCGGCGTGCCGTAGAGCGCCTCGAGCTCGGCGACATCCTCGAGGAACCTCATGCCTTCGCCTCCCGGGCCTGCCGTGCCGCGCGCGCCGCCGGGGCGTCGTAGCCGGCTTCGGCCATCAGCCTGTCCGACGCGGTTTCGACCTCTTCCTCGACCCTGGCCATGAACTCCTGCACCGGCAGTCCCGCCTTGATCCGCGGCAGGAACTCGACCACGGCGAGGCCGGGCTTGCGGTAGATGCCGTGGCGCGGCCAGAACACGCCGACATTGGCGGCGGCCGGCACGCAGTCCTGGCCGAGCTGGTCGTAGAGCAGCCCGGTGCCGATCTTGTAGCTGCGGGTCGCGTCGGGGGCGGTGCGGGTGCCCTGCGGATAGATGATCAGCTGGCCGGGACGGCTGCGGCCGTCCTTCACCCCTTTCATCATCTGGGCGATGGCCTGGCCGCGCTTGCCGCGATCGACCGGCACGCAGCCGATGCGCAGCGCGTACCAGCCCAGGATCGGGGCGCGCAGCAGTTCCTTCTTCATGATGAACTTGGGCCGCGGCGTCTCGCTGACCAGGATGATGATGTCGAAGAAGGACTGGTGCTTGGAGGCGATGATGACCTCGTCGGTCGGGACCTCGCCGCGGATCTCCGAACGCAGCCCGACCATCACCCGCGCGGTCCAGCGCACCCAGCGGCAATAGCTATGGACCGCGGTGAAGGCGGCGTCGGTCTGCACCAGCACCCAGGGGGTGAAGAACAGCGCCATCAGCGCCATCATCAGATACATCTGGATGATGAACAGCAGCGACAGGATCCATTGCACTGCGTAACGCATCAGCTGAGCCTCCTGAGTGAGCGGAAGGCGGCCAGCCGCGTCGCCAGGAAGGCGACCACGGCGGCCAGCGGCGGGATCACCAGCGGCAACAGCCAGCCGGGGCCGTGGAAGCCGAGCCCGGTGAGGAAGCCGCCGGCGGTATCGGTCGCCGGCAGCAGCGCGACGCCGGCGATGCCGAGCGCGGTGCCGACCAGCGCGCCGGCCAGCGCCCGCAGGGTGAAGCGGCGGACGAAGGCGCGGGCGATATAGCTGTCGCGGGCGCCGATCTGGCGCAGCACCCGGATCACCTGGCTGTTGGCGGCCAGCGCGGCGCTGGCGGCAAGGGTGATCATCGCCGCGGTCGAGGCGGCGATCAGGGCGATGGCGATCAGGCCCAGCAGCCGCAGCCGCTGCGCCGCCAGGGCCAGGGGCCGGCGCCAGCGGGTGTGATCGTCCAGCACCGCGCCCGGCGCCTCGGCCGCCAGCCGCTGGCGCAGCCCCTCGGCATCGAAACCGGCGCCGCTTTCGCGGATGTCGATCAGCTGCGGGATCGGCAGGCTGTCGAGCGGCAGGTCGGGCCCGAACCACGGCGCCAGCAGCTTGCGCTCCTCCTCCTTGCTCAGCGTCCGCGCCTCGGCGATGCCGGGCGTTGCCGAAAGCACCTTCAGCACCGCCTTGGTCTGGACCTCGATCTGGCCCGGCGGGGCCGAGATCCGGATCGTCGCGCTGTTGGCCAGCGCCGAGGCCCAGCGGTCGGCCAGCCGGCCCGAGGCCAGCGACAGGGCAAGGGCGAAGACGGCGAGGAAGGCCATCGCCGCGGCGGTGAAGCCGGTCAGCCGGGCGATGACGCCGGTCGGCGGCACCACCCGCGCGGCCTGGCGGTCGCCGACGACGAGAGCGGTGATCGGGGAGAAGAACGCCATGTCAGAGATCGCTCCCCGCCAGTTGCAGCCGCCGGTCGCGGATCCGCAGCACGCGGGCGGAAACCTGCGCCTTGGCGCTGCGGATCAGGTTGAGGTCATGGGTGGCGATGACCACGGTCTTGCCCATCCGGTTGAGCTCGACCAGCAGGGCCAGCAGGCGCTGCGACATCTCCCAGTCGACATTGCCGGTCGGTTCGTCGGCCAGGATCACTTCGGGCCCCATGATCACCGCCCGGGCCAGCGCCGCCCGCTGGCGCTCGCCGCCCGACAGCTCGGGCGGGCGCTGCTCGGCCAGCGCGCTCAGCCCGACCCAGCCCATCAGTTCTTTCAGGTCCTTCGGATCGGCGCTGCGGCCCGAGACGGTCAGCGGCAGGGCGATGTTTTCGGCCACCGGCAGATGGTCGAGGAACTGGCAATCCTGATGGACCACGCCGACCCGGCGCCGGGTATGGGCGATGTCGTCGCGCGTCATCACCCGGACGTCGCGGCCGAACAGCTCGACCCGGCCGGCGGTCGCCTGCAACTCGCCGTAGCACAGCTTGAGAAAGGTGGTCTTGCCCGCCCCCGATGGCCCGGTGAGGAAGTGGAAGGAGCCGGTCGCCAGCGACAGCGTGACCTCGGACAGAAGCTCGCCTCCGCCGTAATTGTAGGCGACGTTGTGAAACTCGATCACGCGATGCTCCGAATCCTGCTGTCCTGCGCCGGGGCAGTCTCGCCCAGCCCGGGCCCGGTTTCAATCAGGCGCGGGCGGCGATGACAAGACTATGACACTAGGGCTTGGAGAAACTTTTGCGCCTTGCTACAATATCAAGAATTTAGCGGGCCTTGCCGAGGATCACCCGGGGATCGCGCGGCAAGTGAGTGGTGAGGCAGGGACATTATGCGGCTGACGTGCCCGAATTGCGACGCGCAATACGAGGTCGATGATCGGGCCATTCCCGAGAGCGGGCGCGACGTGCAGTGTTCCAACTGCGGCCATGCCTGGTTCCAGCTGCCACCGGATGCCGAAGCTCGCCTGCAGGAGGCCGCGCGCCAGGGCACGCAGGTGCAGGACGCGGCGGAGCAGGACACGGCGGTGCAGGATGCTGCGGTGCAGGATACGGCGGCCGGGGATTACCTGCCCGAAAGCACCGCCGGCGTTGATACCGCCGCCGATTTCGATCCCGAAAGCTTCGATGCCGAATCCGCCGAGGCGCCGCTGCCCGAGCCGCCGCCCGCGGCCGCCGCGCCATCGGGGATGGAGCGGCGCCGGCGCGAGCTCGACGAAGGCGTGTTGAACGTGCTGCGCGAGGAGGCCGAGCGCGAGACGGCGGCCCGGAAGGCCGAGGGCGGTGGGCTGGAAACCCAGACCGAGCTGGGATTGGAGGCGCCGGGCTCGGCGCTGCCGGCGGCCGAGATCACCCGACGGTCGGGCGAGCGCGAAGAGACGCCCGCGCCCGAGGCCGCCGCCGCCGAAGAGGCGCCGCGGGAGGCCGAAAGCGAGCCGCCGCGGGAGGTGGCCGCCGCCGCGCCGGAAGCGCCCGCCGTGCCGCGCCGCCCGGCCGCCGCGGAGGGACGGAACGACGCGACCGGCTCGCGCCGCGACCTGCTGCCGGACATCGAAGAGATCAACTCGACCCTGCGGGCCAATTCCGAGCGCGAGCGCGGCGAGCCGGGCGGCATGGCCGCAGCCGAGGCGCCGGCCGAGCGCCGGCGCGGGTTCCGGCTGGGTTTCGGCCTCGTTCTGGGTCTCGTCGCGCTGTTGCTTCTGGCCTATACCTCGGCGCCGCGCATCGTCGCCAAGTGGCCGGCCGCCGGGCCGGCGATGCAATCCTATGTCGCCGCCGTCGATCGCGGCCGGGTCTGGCTCGACGGCCAGATGCAGACCGCGGTGCGGATGCTGCGCCCGGTAGGTGCGGCGGGCGATGGCGGGGCCGAAGACGGCAACTGACCGCAGCGGCCGGTTATCCAATCCCGAGACGCCGGGGCGCCGGCGCGGTGCCTAGAACGGCTCGAGCAGGCGCTTGAGATAGTCGCGCTCGACTTCCGGCCGGCTCTGGTCGCCCGAGCGCCGGCGCAGTTCCTTCAGAAGCTCCTGCGCCCGGCGATAGATGTCCTCGCCCTGCAGCAGGCTGCGATCGGTGCCCATGCGGCCGGTTTCGCCGGTCTGGCGGCCGAGAGGATCGCGGCCCTGTCCGCCCATGGCCTGGTCGCTGTTGCCGCCCTGCTGGCCCTGCTGCGGATCGTTGCGCGCCATCGCCCGGCCCAGGTTGCGCATGCCCTCGCGCAGGGCGTCCATCGCCTCGGCCTGGCGGTCCAGCGCCCCGGCCATGTCGTTGTTGCGCAGCGCCTGTTCGGCCCGGTCCATCGCCCGGCCGGCGCGGTCGAGCGCCTCGCGTCCGGCCTTGCCCTCGGGCGTGCCGGCGCCGGGCAGGCCCTGCTGCGCCTGGCGCCGGAGCTGGTCGCGCAGGGCGCGCTGGCGGTCGGCCAGCGCCTGGGCGTCGCCGCCCTGGCCCTGCTGGCCCTGACCCGGCTGCATGCCCTGGCCGGGCTGGTCGGGCCGCTCACCCATGCCCATGTCGCCCTCGCCGGGCTGCTGGCCTTGGCCCTGGCCCTGGTTCTGCAGGTTGCGGAAGGCGCGGTCGGACAGGCCCTGCTGCTGGCGCAACGTGTCGGCAAGCCCCTGCATCTGCTGCTGGCCCGGGATCGGCATGCCGTTCTGGCCCTGCGCCACGCGCATGTTCTCCATCATCCGGCTGAGCTGGTCGAGCAGCTGCTGCGCCTCGGCCATCCGGCCCTGCTCCATCAGCTGCTGCAGCCTGTCCAGCATCTGCTGCAGCTGGTCGCCGGTGATCTTCAGCGACTGCTGGTTCTCGGCGCTCTGCTTGTCGGGGTTGTTCTGCTGCTGCTGGGCGAGCTGGCGCATGTAGTCGCGCAGCGCCTTGTTCAGCTCGTCCATCAGGCTGGCGATCTCGTCCTTGCTGGCGCCGTTGCGGATCGCCTCGGACAGCCGGTCCTGCGCCCGGCGCAGCCGTTCCAGCGCGTTCGACAGGTCGCCATCCTCGATCTGCACTGCCACCTGCCACAGCGACTCGGCGATCTCGTCGCGGACCTCTTTCGTCAGCCCCTCCTCGTTGGCGCGTTCGAGGCGGCGCAGGGTGATGCGGAGCAGCAGATAGGCGCTCTCGTTGCGGATGAAGCCCTCGGGCTTGTTGGTGATGGCGCGCAGGATCTGGGCGGTGCGCTTGCCGTTGGCGCGCGACCATAGCAGGTCGCGCCGCATCTCGATCACCGCCGCCGCCAGCGGCTCGAAGAAGCGACGGCCGGGCAGCACCATCTGGTGCGGCGCGGTCGTCGTGATGTGGCCCGCGGCGTCCTCGACCGACAGGGTCATCTCGACCGGCAGGTTGGCCCAGGCATCCTTGGACAGGTTCTCGATCAGGGTCTCGTCGAACTTGGTCCGGTCGCCCGAGATCGGCATCGGCAGGTCGAGCACGATCGGGTCGCGCTTCTCGGGTTTGACGGCCAGCCCGTAGCGGCGGTCGAGCGCGCCGGTGTCGAGGCTGATCCGCGCCCGGCCCGTGGTGACGCCGTAATCGTCATGGGCGGCGAAACGCTGGTGCATCTCGCCCGAGGCGCGGCGGGTGGCGGTGCCGAGGAACTTCACCGAGGGCGTGCCGTCGGGGATCACCGTGATCTTCCAGCTGCGGCCGCCGGGGCCCTCGATGGCCAGCGTGCCCGAGCGGGCGATGTCGAAGTTCTGCGCCGGGGCCGAGGGATCGGTCGAGGCGGGACCGGTCGGCTTGGTCTCCGGCTCGGTCGGGGCCGGGGCCGAGAGGTCCTGCGTCACCTTCAGCGCGCCCTGCTTGCCGTAGAGTCGCAGGATGACGTGGCTGCCGACGGGCAGCGAGAAGCCGTCGCGGGTGATGTCGTTGAGGTAGAGCGACGGCTTGCCGGTATAGGCAGGGGGCTGGATCCAGCCCTCCCAGGCCGGGCCGGCGGCCAAGGCGGCGCCGGGGCCGGGGGCGAGGTCCTGCACCCCGATGACGCGGCCGACATTGCCGAACAGCAGCGCCAGGATCGCCGCGATCAGGGTGACGTAGCGCAGCGCCAATGGGTCGCGGGCGGAAAGCCGCAGATCGGGGGCGACGGGCCGGGCCTGCGCGGCGCGTTCGGTCATCCGCTCGATATGGGTGCGCCAGACCGCCACCGATTCGCCGTCCGCCGCGCCGATCGCCTGGTGGTCGCGCAGCGCCGCCAGCGGCCGGCCGGGCAGCCGGGCGTCGAGCCGGTCGAGCACCTCGTCATGGCCGGGGCGACGGAAGCGCATCCCGCCGGCGATCAGGCTCCAGACCACGCCGAGGCCGCAGGCGGCCAGCCCGGCCCAGTCGGCCCAGAGCGGCAGGATGTCCTGCAACCCGAAGGCCAGCGCCGCGAAAAGCCCAAGAAGGATGGTCCAGACCGGCCAGAAGGCGCGCGTGATCCGTTCCAGCCACAGCCCCGCCCAGGTCAGGGCGAGGGGCAGCTTCACGCGGGCCAGCGCCGCCTCAAGGCTCAGGTTGGTCTCTGTCATCTTCCCGTCCGGCCCGGCGGGAGGAGGCCCCGCCCTTCACAGCCATTCGGGAATGGTATCGCGCCCGAGCATTTCGTCAAAGCTCGGACGTGCGCGGATCACCGCGAAGCGGTCGCCATCGACCAGCACCTCGGGGATCAGCGGCCGGCTGTTGTATTCCGAGGCCATCACCGCGCCATAGGCCCCGGCCGAGCGGAAGGCGACCAGATCGCCGGCCTTCAGCGGCGGCATCACCCGGGCGCGGGCGAAGGTGTCGCCGGTCTCGCAGACCGGGCCGACGATGTCGAAGGGGTGCTTCTCGACCCCGGCCTCGGGCTCGACCACCGGGACGATGTCGTGATGGGCGCCATACATCGACGGCCGCACCAGGTCGTTCATCGCCGCGTCGAGGATCAGGAAGTCGCGGCCCTCGCCCGATTTCACGTAGACCACCCCGGCGACCAGAACCCCGGCATTGCCCGAGATCAGCCGCCCCGGCTCGATCTCGATCTCGCAGTCCAGATGGCCCAGGACGCGCCGGATCATCGCGCCGTATTCGATCGGCAGCGGCGGGGCGTCGTTCGAGCGTTCGTAGGGGATGCCCAGCCCGCCGCCGAGGTCGAGCCGGCGGATGTCGTGGCCGGCGGCGCGCAGGGTCTCAGTCAGCTCGGCGACCTTGGTGAAGGCGAGCTCGAACGGTTCCAGCTCGGTCAGCTGGCTGCCGATATGGACGTCGATGCCGACCACCTCGATCCCCGGCAGGGCGGCGGCCTCGGCATAGACCTCCACGGCGCGGGCGATCGGGATGCCGAACTTGTTCTCGGACTTGCCGGTGGCGATCTTCTCATGCGTGCGGGCGTCGACATCCGGGTTGACCCGCAACGCGATCGGGGCGGTGACGCCCAGTTCCGTCGCGATCTCGGACAGCGCCCGCAACTCGGGCTCGCTCTCGACGTTGAACTGGCGGATGCCGCCCTCAAGCGCCAGCCGCATCTCCGCGCGCGTCTTGCCGACGCCCGAGAAGACGATGCGTTCGCCCGGCACGCCGGCGGCCTTGGCGCGCAGGTATTCCCCGCCCGAGACCACGTCCATCCCGGCGCCCAGATCGCCCAGGAGCTTGAGCACGGCGACATTGGACAGCGACTTGATCGCGAAGCAGACCAGGTTCGGCAGGTCGCCCAGCGCCTCCTGGAACAGCTTGAAATGCCGCGTCAGGGTGGCGCTGGAATAGCAGTAGAACGGCGTGCCGACAGCCGCCGCGATCTCGGTCAGCGGCACGTCTTCGGCGTGAAGCGTGCCGTTGCGGTAGAGGAAATGGTCCATCAGGTCACCGGACGGGTTCGAAGAAACAGGTAGAGCGGCAGCCCGCAGGAGACACCGATCAGGAAGGTCGCGGGAAGCGCCGCCAGCGCCCCCCAGTTGCGGCGCACCGTGGTCTCGGCCAGGATCCAGACGGTCAGGGCGATGGCCGAGATCGTCAGGTCCCACATCAGCGCCGTGCTGGCCGCGTTGGCCTGCCACGCCGCCACCATGCCGGACAGGTCGAAGCCGTTGGCCCGGACCCAGCCCAGCAGATGGGCCAGCGGGTGCACGGCGCCCCAGAGCGCGAGGCCGAGATAGGTCAGGCGCAGGGGGGACATCAAAGCTCCTTGGTGACGCCGAGCCGCACCTCGCCCGACATCGTCACCTTGGCGCCGTCCTTGTGGTAGAGCGTGATGCCGTCCTTCGTCGGATGGCGCAGCGGCGCGATGGGTTCACCATCGGCGCCGCAGGCCGCCAGGGCCAGCAAGGACAACAACAGGGCGATCCTCATCCAAGAACCTCGTTCCAGCGGGCGATCTGCGCCCGCACCTGGGCCGGCGCGGTGCCGCCATAGGATGTGCGACTGGCGACCGAGTTGTCCACTCCCAAGACGTCGAAGACCTGCGCCGTGATGCCGCTGTGAACCTGCTGCATCTGCTCCAGCGTCAGGTCGGGCAGGTCGCAGCCGTTCTCCTCGGCCAGCGCGACGAGGCTGCCGGTGACATGGTGGGCGTCGCGGAACGGCAGGCCCAGCGCGCGCACCAGCCAGTCGGCGAGGTCGGTCGCGGTCGAGAAGCCGGCGCCGGCGGCGGCGGCCAGCGCCTCGCGATTGGCGCTCATGTCGCGCACCATGCCTTCCATCGCGGCAAGGCTGAGCATCAGGTTGTCGGCGGCGTCGAAGACCTGTTCCTTGTCCTCCTGCATGTCCTTGGAATAGGCCAACGGCAGCCCCTTCATCACCGTGAACAGCGCGAAGGAGGCGCCGAGGATGCGGCCGACCTTGGCCCGCAGCAGCTCGGCCGCGTCGGGGTTGCGCTTCTGCGGCATGATCGAGGAGCCGGTCGAGAAGCCGTCGGACAGCCGGACGAAGCGGAACTGGGCCGAGGACCAGATCACCAGCTCCTCGGCGAAGCGGCTCAGGTGCATGGCGCAGATCGAGGCGGCCGAGAGGAATTCCAGCGCGAAGTCGCGGTCGGCGACGGCGTCGAGGCTGTTGGCCGCCGGCCGGTCGAAGCCCAGTTCCTCGGCCGTCATGTGGCGGTCGATCGGGAAGGAGGTGCCGGCCAGTGCGGCGGCGCCCAAGGGGCATTCGTTCATCCGTGCCCGGGCGTCGCGGAAGCGGCTTGCATCGCGGCCCAGCATCTCGACATAGGCCATCATGTGATGGCCCCAGGTGACCGGCTGGGCGGTCTGTAGATGGGTGAAACCGGGCATCACCCAGTCGGCCCCGGCCTCGGCCTGGGTCAGGAAGGCGCGCTGCAGCGCCTCGATCCCGGCGATCGCCGCGTCGATCTGGTCGCGGACCCAGAGCTTGAAATCGGTCGCCACCTGGTCGTTGCGCGAGCGTGCGGTGTGCAGCCGCCCGGCCGGCTCGCCGATGATCTCCTTCAGCCGCGCCTCGACATTCATGTGGATGTCTTCCAGCGCGGTCGAGAAGGCGAACTCGCCCGCCTCGATCTCTGACAAAACCGTGAGCAACCCTTCCCCGATCGCCTCGGCGTCGCTAGACGAGATGATGTCCTGCGCGGCCAGCATCGCGGCATGGGCGCGCGAGCCGCGGATGTCCTGGGCGTAAAGCCGCTTGTCGAAGCCGATCGAGGCGTTGATCGCCTCCATGATCGCATCGGGGCCTGCGGCGAAACGTCCGCCCCACATGGTGTTTGCAGTCTTGCGCGTGTCGGTCATTTTCGGGTCGCTCATCTGGCCCCCAGGAGGGAATATGCATCTGGTCCGTACCGCCGTCCTATACGCGGCCCTTGCCCTTGGTGCAAATGCCGCGCTGGCCGAAAGCGTCCCCGACATGGCGGCGCTCTCGGCGCTGCGCGCGGGCGACATGAAGAAGCTGTCCTTCCATCAGGAGCCGAAGGCGCTTCCCGATACGCCGATCTACGATGCCGAGGGCGGCGAGCACAGCCTGGCGGAGTATCGCGGCAAGTATGTCGTGCTGAACTTCTGGGCCACCTGGTGCGCGCCCTGCCGCAAGGAGATGCCGACGCTCGACCGGCTGCAGGCCGATCTGGGCGGCGCGAAGTTCCAGGTGCTGCCGGTGGCGACGCTGCGCAACTCGGTCCCGGCGGTGAAACGCTTCTTCGCCGAGGACAAGATCGCCAACCTGCCGGTGATGCTCGACCCGCATGGCGCGCTGGCACATCAGATCGGCGTCATGGGCCTGCCGGTGACCCTTATCCTCGACCCCGAGGGGCGCGAGATCGGCCGGCTGATCGGCGATGCCGACTGGGATAGCGACAGCGCCAAGGCGATCGTCAGGGCGCTGACCGCGGCGGAGTAGCGACCCGCCGCTTGCGTTCGGCCATCGCCACGCCCGACAGCACCAGCCCCAGCCCGACCAGGTGGTAGACGCGCAGCTGCTCGCCCAGGATCAGCACCGACATGATCGCGCCGAAGACCGGGACCAGGTTGACGAACAGCCCGGCGCGGTTGCTGCCGATCAGCTCGGTGCCGGCGATGAAGCTCGCCTGCGCAATCAGCCCGGGGAACAGCGCCGCGAAGACCGCCACGCCGACGCCCTGCGCGTCGGGCCACAGCACCCGGCCGCTCGCGATCTCCCAGCCGGTCAGCGGCAGCGAGGCGACGAAGGCGCCGCCGGCGATCGCCGCCATGAAGCTCAGCCAGTGCATCCGCGGCTTCCAGCGCAGCGCGGCGGTGTAGCCGCCGTAGAACAGGATAGCGAGCAGCATCAGCGCGTCGCCGCGGTTGAACTGCAGATGCAGCAGCGTCGCCAGGCTGCCGTTGCTGACGGTGGCGGCGACCCCGGTCAGGGTCAGCAGGAAGCCCAGCGCCTGGGCCCCGCTGACCGCACTGCGAAACAGGGCGAAGTTCAGCGCGAAGATGATCAGCGGCATCCCGGCCTGGATGATGACGATATTCAGCGCCGTGGTATAGGCGGCGGCGGTGTAATAGGCGGCGTTGAAGCAGGTGAAGCCGACGGTGCCGAAGGCGAAGAGCAGCGGCAGGTTGCGCCGGATCGCCGGCCAGTCGCGGCGCAGATGCGGCGCCCCCAGTGCCGCGGCCGCCGCCATCGCCAGCCCCCAGCGCGCCGAGGTCAGCAGGAACGGGCTGATATGTCCCACGGCCAGCCGTCCGGCGATTGCGTTCGCGCCCCAGCACAGGGCGGTGGTGACGAGAAACAGGTAGGCACGCAGGAACACGGGGTACTCCAGGGATCGGGCAGCCGGCCGACCCTAGCCGTGCCGTCCGCAATGGTAAATGCCGTCCGCTGGCCGGGGGCGCTGCCCCCGGACCCCCGGGATATTTCCGTGAAGATGAAAGGACAGAAGTCCGGCTTCGCCAATTCACCTTTGCGAAAATACTCCGGGGGAGTCGCCCTTGGGCGACGGGGGCAGCGCCCCCGGACCGCACGCAGTGCCAGAAGGCTTGCGGCGCAGCCGCGCAATCGGGTCAGGCGGCCGGGTCAGGTGGCGGTCAGCTGGGCCTTCAATTCGCGGCGCAGGATCTTGCCGGAGGCGGATTTCGGGATCGTCTCGGCGAAGATCACCCGGGCCGGCTGCTTGTAATGGGCCAGTTGCTCGCCGGTATGGGCGAGGATCTCCTCGACGGTCGGCGCCGCGCCCGGGGCCGGGACGACGAAGGCCACCGGCACCTCGCCCGCCTCGTCGTCCGGGAGGCCGATCACGGCGGCGTCGGCGATCGCCGGATGGGCCATCAGCACTGCTTCCAGTTCCGCCGGCGGCACCTGGAAGCCCTTGTACTTGATCAGCTCCTTCACCCGGTCGCGGATGTAGAGATAGCCGTCCGCGTCATGGCAGCCGAGGTCGCCGGTGCGCAGCCAGCCGCCCTCGACGATGGTCTCGGCGGTGGCTTCGGGGTTGTTGAGATAGCCCTTCATCACCTGCGGCCCGCGCACCCAAAGCTCGCCCTCTTCCCCGGTCGCGACGTCCAGCAACGTCTCGGGATCGACGATGCGGCAGTCGGTCGAGGGCACGGCGAGGCCGACCGAACCGGCCCGCGCCAGCCCGTGCGGCGAGACATGCGAGACCGGGCTGAGCTCGGTCATGCCGTAGCCCTGCGCCGCCTCGCAGCCCAGCCGCTGGCCCAGGGCATTGGCCAGATCGGCGCCCAGCGGCGCGGCGGCGGAGACGGCGAACGCGACCGTCGACAGGTCGTACTGGTCGACCAGCGGATGCTTGGCCAGCGCCACCGCCACCGGCGGCACCAGCCAGAGCTGGCGCGCCTTGTGGTCCTGGTTGAGCTTGAGGAACAGCTCGAGATCGAAGCGCGGCATGGTGACGACGGTGCCGCCGGCGACCAGGGCGACGTTCATCAGCACGGTCATGCCGTAGATATGGAAGAAGGGCAAAAAGCCCACTGTGCGCTCGCCCGGCTTGGTGTCAGTGGTGGCGAGCGACTGGTCGACATTGGCGACCAGGTTGCGGTGGCTGAGCATCACGCCTTTCGGCAGGCCGGTGGTGCCCGAGGAATAGGGCAGCACGGCGATGTCGGTGTCGTAATCGACCGGCGCCTGCGCCGCCAGCGGCGGGCCCATCAGGGCGCTGAACGGGGTGGTGCCTTCGACGGGCGTGATGTCGCCGTCGATCAGGACGATCTCGCGCACCCGGGTGCCTTCGACGGCCTTCTGCGCGGTCTCGGCGAAATGCGAGATGGTGACGAGGATCTCGGCGTCGGAATCGGTCAGCTGGTGGTTGACCTCGTGCCAGGTATAGGTCGGGTTGATCGTCGTCACCGTGCCGCCGGCCCAGCAGGTGCCATGGAAGACGGCGGCGAATTCGGGCAGATTGGGCGCCATCAGGGCCAGGACATGGCCCTTGCCCAGGCCGCGCTCGGTCAGCCCGCCGGCCAGCGCCTTGATCATGCCGGTCAGCCCCTCGGCCGTCACCTCGCGCCCGGTCGGCCCGTCGATCAGCACCGGGTCGGCGCCGCGTCCCGAGATGCCCTCGAACAGACGTTCCGTGATGCTCTGGTCGCGCAGCGCGACCTCGCCGAACCGGCTTTTCACAACCGCCATTGCAGCCTCCTCCCCAAGCTGGCGCCGGGCTCCTCTTTCCCGGCCGAACCAGCCTAGCCGACAAGCGGTGGGCGGGCCACGGTTTCCTAGCCGCGGGTCAGCTTTTCGAGCAGCCGTGCATGCAGGGCCGGCGGGGCGGCCAGCACGCCCCGCGTCTGCGGGTGCTGGGCGTTGAAGCGCAGCGCGGCGCCGAAGCGGTCGGTGACCGCCGCGCCGGCCTGGCGGGCGATCAGGTCGCCGGCGGCGACGTCCCATTCCCAGGCGTCGCGCAGGGTCAGCATCGAATCGTGCCGCCCCTCGGCCACCAGGCAGAGCCGATAGGCCAGCGAGTTGCGGAAGGCGCGGCGGATCTCGGGCACGCCGCCGGGCCATTGCTCGGGCCGCAGGTTGGCGCCCGTCGTCAGCATGCTGGCGCCGGCGATCTCGGCCTGGCCCGACACCCGCAGCACGGCGCCGTCGCGCCGGGCCGGTTCGCCGGCGGCGGCACTGTAGAGCCGGTCGAGCGCGGGCAGGTAGACCACCCCGGCCAGCACCTCGCCGTTCTCGACCACCGCCAGAGAATGGGCGAAGGTTTCCTCGCCGGCGATGAAGGCGCGGGTGCCGTCGATCGGGTCGATTATGAACAGCCGTTCGGTTTCGAGCCGGGCGATGTTGTCTTCGCTCTCCTCCGACAGCCAGCCGTAATCGGGCCGGGCGGCGGTCAGCTCGGCCGCCAGCATCCGGTCGACGGCGAGGTCGGCCTCGGTGACGGGGCCGGCGCCGGCCGGCTTGTCCCAGGCCTCGGGATCGCTGCGCCAGTGTCGCAGGGCGATCTCTCCCGCCGCCCGCGCCGCCTCGATCAGCAGCGCGAGATCGTCATGCGCCGGCAAGGGTGAGCCCCTCGACCAGCAGGCTGGGCACGACGGTCGACAGGTAGTGGCGGGCGTCGTTGGCCGGGATCAGGCTGCGCAGCATCTCGTGCAGGTTGCCGGCGATGGTGCATTCGTTGACCGGGTAGGCGATCTCGCCGCCCTCGATCCAGAAGCCCGAGGCGCCGCGCGAATAGTCGCCGGTCGTCGGGTTGATCGACGAGCCCATCAGCGAGGTGACCAGCAGGCCGGTGCCCATCTCGCGCATCAGCTCGTCGCGGCTTTGCGTGCCCTCGGTCAGGGCGATGTTCGAGGTCGATGGCGAGGGCGGGGAAGAGGTGCCGCGCGCGGCGTTGGCGGTGCTGGAAAGCCCCAGCTTGCGCGCGGTGCCGAGGTCGAGCGTCCAGCCGGTCAGCACGCCATTGTCGACGAGGGTGCGGCGGGCGGTCGGCAGGCCCTCGGCATCGAAGGGGCGCGTGCCCGAGACCCGGGGCCGGTGCGGGTCCTCGATCACCGACAGCCCGGCGGGCAGCACCTGTTCGCCGAGATTGTCGCGCAGCCAGCTCGAGCCGCGGACGATGGCGGCGCCGTTGCTGGCGGCGAGAAGGTGGCCGATCAGGGAGCTGGCGACGCGCTCGTCGTAAAGCACCGGGTAGGCGCCGGAGGGCGGCTTGCGGGCGCCGGCGCGGGCGACGGTGCGCTCGGCGGCCAGCCGGCCGACCTCTTCCGGGGCCATCATGTCGGACTGGAAGACACGGCCGTCGCCGTAATAGTCGCGCTCCATCGCCGTGCCCGCGCCGGTGATGGCGACGCAGGAGACCGAGCGCGAGGTGCGGGTATAGCCGCCCGAGAAGCCGTTGGTGCCGGCAAGGTGGATGCGGCGGCGGCCATAGCCGGCTCCGACGGCGTCGACTTTCGAGATGCCCTTGACGGCCAGCGCCGCGGCCTCGGCTCGGCGGGCGTCATCCTCGAGCGCCGCCGCCTCGGGCTCGGGCGCCGGGTCGGCCATTTCCAGCGCCGCCAGGTCCCAGTCGCGGGCAAGCTGGTCGGGATCGGCCAGGCCGACGGTGGCGTCCTCGGGCGCCTCCTTTGCCATCGCTACCGCGCGTTCGGCCATCTCGGCCAGGGTGGCGTCGCGGGTGTCCGAGGCCGAGACGCAGGCCTGGCGCTTGCCGATCAGCACCCGCAGCCCGATCTCGATCCCTTCCGAGCGTTCGGCCTGTTCCAGCACCCCGCCGCGCACGTCGATCGAGACCGAGCTGCCGTCGACGGCGATGGCATCGGCGGCCTCGGCCCCGGCGCGCCGGGCGGCCTGAAGCAGGGCGTCGGTGAGATCGGAAAGCGTGGTCGGCATCGTGAACCCCTTGTAGCGGACCCTACGCACCTAGTGCGCTGTGGCGTTTCGCGCAAGCACGAGAGGGGGGCGCCGACCGGCCGGAACGAGAACCGCCCGCCCCGGCGGCCGGGACGGGCGCCGCCCGGCGCGGGGCCGGGCGCAACAGGAGGCGGGGGCGTTACTGCAGCCGCTGGCCGTTGGCGAGCACCTCGCCCTCGGGCGTGACCTCGATCTTCGAGACCATGGTGTCCGGGCCGTCGCCGGGCCGGGCGAAGAGACCGAGCATCATCCGCGCCCCCGAGGCCTGGTCGGCGGGCACCAGGCCCATCTTGACCAGGTTGTCGATCAGCCCGTTGCCGCCCACCAGCTTGAGATCGACCGCGCCGGTCGGCTTCGGCATGCCGTTGAAGGTGGTGGTGTCGGAATTGTCGAAGGTGAAGCTGCCGGTGCCGGTCAGCTCGGCCCCGGCGGCGGCGACGTCGAGGTTTTTCAGGGTGACTTCGTGGAGCTTGATCGGCTCTTTCGGCGGCGCCTTCTGCTGGGCCGGATCGAAGATGTCGAACAGCCAGTTCGCCTTGCCCGCCAGATCGACCACCAGCGTCGCCGGATCGCGCGGCAGCACCTTCTGCGGGTCGATCATCGACCAGACCTCGTCATTCACCTTCAGCCCGGCCAGCTTGACCAGCAGGCCGAAATCCTGCGGCGTGTCGGATTTCGAGGTCGGCATCAGCAGGTTGAAGGCGGCCTCGGTCATCTGGACGGTCACCTGCGGCATCGGGATCTGCGAGCCGCTGAAGGTCATCTTCATGTCCTTGCCGCTGGCACCGTATTTCAGCCGGTTCTTGTCGAAGGCGAAATCCAGCGTGCCGCCGCCGCCGCTGGTCTCGCTATGCATCTGCGAGCCCTTGTCGGAAAAGTCCGATGTCATCTGGCTGCTGGCGTAGGAGAAGGAGGCGTCCATCGCCAGACCGGCCTGCAGCGCGGCGTTCATGTCGGCCATGTCCATCTTGCCGACCAGCGTCGCGTTCGAGGTGAAGGTCAGCCCGGTCAGCTTGCCCTTGGCGTCGAAGGTGCCCTTGCCGTCGGGGTTCTTGGCCGAGACCGTGTAGCTCAGCGCGTCGGCGCGGCCCGAGCTGGCCGTGGTCCGGGTCTCGGTCCCCTTGACCAGGTTCTGCCCCTTCATCCCGGTCAGGCCGATATCGACCGTGAGGTCGACATCCTTGCCGTCGGCCTTCATCCCGTCCATCTTCACCGCGAAGCTGGGGATCTCGTAGCTGTAGTTCATGTTGCCCGGGCTGCCCGAGACCACCATGCGCAGCCCGCTCTGGCTGAACTTCATCTGCATCTCGGTCGGCTTGCCCTCGGGCGGCGTCACCGTCATGTCGACCGGCCACTCGGGCGACATCGTGACTGCGACGCTGCCGTCGCCCTGCTCGCGCAGGTCGATCTCGGCCATCGTGCCGCTGATCTTGGCGTCCTTGGTTTCCGAGCTCAGCGTGACGTCGCGGATCACCAGCGTGTCGCCGGTCTTGGTCTCGCTGCCGGCGGTGACGGTCGGGCCGTTGGCGGCGATCAGCGCCTTCCAGTTGTTCCAGACCTGTTCGGCGGTGACGTCGGCCTGCACCGCCGTCGTCGCCAGCAGAAGGGCGAGAACCGAGCCGCCGCAAATGGCAAGTTTCTGTGACATAAGGAAGCCTTCCTGTTGAAATGCTTTGCGGAACAATCTTGCGAGCGGCGAGAATGGTCAAGGGATTCCGCCCGTCGTTACGATAGGATAACAGAGAAGGCGGAAATTCGTCAGGGAGAGACCGATGGACATGACAGGCAAGGTTGTCGCGATCACCGGAGCCAGCCGCGGTATCGGCGCGGCCGCGGCGCGGGTCTTCGCCGAGGCCGGGGCGAAGGTCGGCCTGATCGCCCGCAGCGGCGAGGCGATCGGGGCGCTGGCGGCCGAGATCGGCCCGGCCGCGATGGCGCTGCCCTGCGATATCGCCGACGCGGGCGCGCTGGCCGGCACCATCGCCCGGCTCGAGGCCGCCTTCGGCCCCGTTGACGTGCTGATCAACAATGCCGGGGTGATCGAGCCGATCGCGCCGCTGGCCAAGGCCGACCCGGAGGCCTGGGGCAAGGCGATCGACATCAACCTCAAGGGCGTGTTCCACGGCATGCGCGCGGTAATGCCGGGGATGCTGGCGCGCAAGGCGGGCACCATCATCACCGTCAGCTCGGGCGCCGCCCACAACCCGCTGGAAGGCTGGAGCGCCTATTGCAGCGCCAAGGCCGGCGCGGCGATGCTGACCCGGGTGGCGCATCACGAGGCCGGCCATTCCGGCCTGCGCATCATGGGGCTGTCGCCGGGCACGGTGGCGACCGAGATGCAGGTCAAGATCCGCGCCAGCGGCATCAACCCGGTCAGCCAGCTCGACCCCGAGGTCCATATCCCCGCCGACTGGCCGGCCCGGACCCTGCTGTGGATGTGCACGCCAGAGGCCGACGATTTCCTCGGCCAGGAGATCGCCCTGCGCGACGAGGATATCCGCCGCCGCGTGGGCCTGATCGAATGATCGGGCTGGAGATCGAGGACGGGCTCTGGACCGTCACCCTGAACCGGCCCGACAAGGCCAATTCGCTGACCCGGGCGATGCTGGAGGAGCTCGACGATATTGCTCGGCGGGCCGGCGACGACGGCGCCCGCGTGCTGGTGATCACCGGCGCCGGCAAGGTGTTCTCGGCCGGGGCCGATCTCGACGAGGCGCGGGCCGGGCTGGCGACCGACGGGGTCTGGGAACGGCTCTCGGGCCGGATCGCCGCGCTGCCCTGCCTGACCGTCGCGGCGCTGAACGGCACGCTGGCGGGCGGGGCGATGGGCATGGCGCTGGCCTGCGACCTGCGCATCGCGGTGCCCTCGGCCAAGGTCTTCTACCCGGTGATGAAGCTCGGTTTCCTGCCCCAGCCCTCCGATCCCGGCCGGCTGGCTGCGCTGGTCGGGCCGGCGCGGGCCAAGATGATCCTGATGGCCGGGGTCAAGGCGACGGCGGAAGAGGCGCTGGGCTGGGGGCTGATCGACCGGCTGACCGAGCCGGGCGCGCTGCTGGAAACGGTGGCGGAGCTCACCGCTGACGCCCGCGGCGCCAGCGCCAGCCACGTCGCCGCAATCAAGCGGATGATCCCGCCAACGCCCTCGGGCGCATGACCGGCTACGCCCCGCCACAGGAGCCGCTGCGCATCCTGCATCACGATCATCACCTGCTGGTGCTCGACAAGCCCTCGGGCCTGCTGACGGTGCCGGGCAAGGGCGAACACCTGTCCGACTGCCTGATCGCGCGGGCCCAGAAGGTGTTCCCCGAGGCGCTGCTGGTCCACCGGCTCGACCGCGACACCTCGGGCGTCATCGTCTTCGCCCTGACCAAGGCGGCGCAGCGCGCCCTGTCGCTGCAATTCGAGCAGCGCAAGACCAAGAAGGTCTATGTCGCCCGGCTCTGGGGCCGGCTCGAGCAGCGCACCGGCACCGTCGACCTGCCGCTGATCGTCGACTGGCCCAACCGCCCGCGCCAGCATGTGAACCACGAGACCGGCAAGCCGGCCGTGACCGACTGGCGCGTGCTGCGCTACGAGCAGGAGCCGACGGGCGAGACGACCCGCGTCCGGCTGATGCCGCATACCGGCCGCAGCCACCAGCTCCGCGTCCACATGATGGAGATCGGTCACCCGATCCTCGGCGATCCGTTCTACGCCGAGGGTCCGGCCCGCGACTTCCCGCGCCTGATGCTGCATGCCGAGAGCCTGCGGGTGAACCATCCCGACGGCGGCAGGGGCGTGACCTTCAAGGCGCCGGTGCCGTTCTGAAGGCCGGGGCGCTGCCCCGGCGCCATTGTCGCTCGGACCAATGGCGTTCCAATGGCGCCCCCCGTGATATTTTCGAGCAGAAAGTGGGCAAGAGACTCTTCTGCCTTTCACCTTTGCGAAAATACTCCGGGGGAGTCGCCCCTGGCGACGGGGGCAGCGCCCCCGGCGACGCCGGGGTCAGGTGGAGGTCGCGGCCATCAGTGCGGTGTCCATCAGCGCCTTGATCTGGGCCCGCGAGGTGCCGGCGACGATGCGGCCGAGTTCCTTGTCGCCCTTCAGCACGACCAGCGTCGAGCGGCGCGGGATCTTCAGCTCGGCCGACAGCATGCCGTCCTTGTAGCTATCCCAGTCGACGACGACGAAGACGATGTTCTTCTCGTAGTCCGGGTTGCCGGCCTTGAGCGTGTCCATCACCCGGTGCTGGGTCTGGCAGGTCGAGCACCAGGAGGCGTAGAAGTCGACGAAGACCGTCTTGCCGGCGTCGAGCGCCTCGGACACCACGCCGGGCTTGTAGGTCACCGTCTCGGCCCGCAGCCGGGTGGCGCCGAGCGGCGCGGCGAGGGTGACGGCGGCGGTCAGCAGGACAAAATCGCGTCTGTTCATGGCGGATTCCTTTCAGATCGAAACCGAGAGATCCTGCAGCCAGTAGGGCAGGACGGAGAGCAGCCAGCCCTCGATCACGTGATGGAGCTGGAAGAAGAGCATCAGGCCGACGGCGGTGAAGGTGATCCCCATCACCGGCTTGGCCCAGTCGGCCAGCGCGCGCAGGGCCGACTGGCGCCGGCGCAGGGCCTGGCGGGCGCCGTAGCCGAGGCCGAGGATGACGGTCGAGACGCCGAGTGCGAAGCTGGCCATGATGGCGGTGGCGCGGCCCAGGTCCTGGCCCTGGGCGGCGAGCGAGATGGCGCCGCCCAGCGTCGGGCCGACGCAGGGGCTCCAGACCGCGCCGAGCAGCAGCCCACCGAGGAACTGGCCGCCGGCGCCGCCGGTCTCGATCCGGTCCATGCCGCGGTCGGCGCGGCCGGCCATGCCGGCGGTGGCCAGCGCGAAGCCGCGGTTGAGCCGGGGCACCAGCAGCACGAGGCCGAAGCCGACCATGAGCAGCGCGGCGCCGCGGGCGAGTTCGTCCGGGCCGAAGCCGAGGCTACGGCCGGCGATGGCGAGGGTCATGCCGAAGGCGACGAAGGCCAGCGACATCCCGGCGGCCAGCGCCACCGGCCCCCAGCGGCTGGCCTGCAACGCGGTGGCGAGCACGATCGGCAGCACCGGCAGCACGCAGGGATTGATCAGCGTCAAGAGCCCCGCGCCATATCCAAGGATCAATTCCATCGCCGTGCCGTTTCCTTTCCGCTTCGTCCCGTCCGGGCCTGTCCATCATTCGGGATACAGACCCTCTGCCCAATGGATTGTTACGGTCTACACGGGCTTGTCAGATCTGTTTCAGCCCTGCTGCGTCGCCGCTTGCGGGGCGACCGGGACCGGCATCCGCCGTTCGCTCTGGCGCGACAGCTGCACGGCGAGGATGCCGGCGGCGATGATCGCCACGCCGAGGACGTCGGCCCATTCCAGCCCCTCGTGCAGCAGCGTCGCCGCGATGGCGACGCCGAAGAACGGGTTGAGGAAGTGGAAGGTGGCGGCCCGGACCGCGCCGATCCGCTTGACCAGCGTGAACCAGACCCAGGTCGCCGCCAGCCCCGGCACCAGAGTGGTATAGGCGAAGGCAGTGACCAGGCGCGCGCTCCAGGTCACGTGCCAGGGCTCGGCTACGGCGGCGACGGTGCCGAGGCAGGCGCTGCCGACCAGCATCTGCAACCCGACGATCATCAGCACGTTGCCGCCCGAGGAGGCGCTGCGCACCGACAGCGTCGCGAAGGACAGCGCCAGCACGCCCATCCCGCAGAGGGCAAGCCCCGGCAGGCTGACGCCTTCTGACAGGCGCGAGCCCATGATCACGGCAACGCCGATCACCCCGGCGCTCAGGCCGAGGATGCCCAGCGGCCGCACCTTCTCGCCGAAGAGCAGCCAGCCGGCGAAGGCGACGATCAGCGGCATGGTCGAGGCGACGATGGCGGCGAGCGAGGCCTCGACCCATTGCATGGCGACGAAGTTGAGCCCGAGATAGAGCGCATTCTGGCAGATGCCGAAGACGATGGTGGCGCGCCACTGGCTGCGGGTGAGGCGGGCGCGCTGGCCCATCGCGAAGGCGATGATGACGCCGAGCCCGCCGGAGATCAGGAAACGCAGGGCGAGGGCGTGGAGCGGTGCGGCCTCGGCCACGATCATCCGCGCCGAGGTGAAGGCCGAGGACCACATCAGCGCGAAGGCCAGTCCCATCCCGATCGCGCGCAGGTCCATTCGTCCATCCTCCCCAAGTCCCGCAAGGCATAGCGGCAAAGCCCCACCCGCCGCAATGCGCCGCGATGGGGGCAATCGGAACTTCGGCGGAGGAACGCCACGGATTTTCTGCGTTGCGGCGAATTCGCCCTTGCCGAATATGCCGCGAATGTGGTCTGTGGCGAAACAATGTTGCGAGGAGAAAGAATCATGGATCCGCGGTCCCGTCCCTGGCGTTCGGTGCTTTACATCCCCGGCTCGAAAGAGCGGGCCTTGGAAAAGGCGCGCGGGTTGCCGGTCGACGCGATCATCTTCGACCTCGAGGACGCGGTGGCGGTCGAGGAGAAGGCGAACGCCCGGGCGCTGCTGGCCAGGACGCTGGCCGAGACCGATTACGGCGGCCGGGCCAGGATCGTGCGGATCAACGGCTTCGACACCGACTGGGGCCGTGACGACGTCGCCGCTTTTGCCGGGCTGCCGATCGACGCGATCCTGATCCCCAAGGTCAATTCGGCCGCAGATCTCGACGCGGTGGCCGCCGCCATCGCCGACGTGCCGCTCTGGGCGATGATGGAGACGCCGCTGGGCATTCTCAACGCCGCCGAGATCGCCGCCCATCCGAGGCTGCAGGGCATGGTGCTGGGCACCAATGACCTGGCCAAGGACCTCGGCACCCGCTTCCGCGCCGACCGCCTGCCGCTGATCGCCAGCCTGCAGATCTGCCTGCTGGCCGCGCGGGCGCACGGCATTGTCTGTGTCGACGGCGTCTACAACGCCTATCTCGACGAGGACGGCCTGCGCGTCGAATGCGACCAGGGCCGCGACATGGGCTTCGACGGCAAGACGCTGATCCATCCCAAGCAGGTCGAGGTCACCAACGCCGCCTTCGCGCCGTCGGAGGAGGAGATCGACCTCGCCCGCCGCCAGATCGCCGCGTTCGAGGCGGCCGAGGCCGAGGGGCTGGGCGTCGCGGTTGTGGATGGAAAGATTGTCGAAAACCTGCATATCGTGACGGCGCGGCAGACGCTGGCCAAGGCGGAGGCGATTGCCGCGCTTCAGGCTGGTTAGGAGACGCGCAATGACCCTTCTTATTCTCGGCGTCGCCCTGTGGTGGGTGGCCCATCTGTTCAAACGCCTCGCACCCGGTCCCCGTGCCGCATTGGGCGATGCCGGCAAGGGCCTCGCCGGGCTGGTGCTGCTGGCGGCGCTGGTGCTGATGGTGATCGGCTACCGCGCGCTGCCGAACATGCCGAACATGGTGGCGATGCCCGGCAACGGCCATGCCAACAACACGCTGATGCTGATCGCGCTGATCGTCTTCGGTGCCGGCATGTCGAAGGGCTGGCTGTGGACCAAGATCCGTCACCCGATGCTCTGGGGCGTGGTGCTCTGGTCCGTTGCCCACCTGCTGGTGCGCAACGACCTGCCGTCGCTGATCCTGTTCGGCGGCATGGGGCTATGGGCGCTGGTCGAGATGGCGCTGATCAACGGTGCCGGCCCGTGGCAGCGCCCCGCCTCCGGCGGGATCAAGCGCGACGGGGCGCTCGCCGCCATCGCGCTGGTGATGTACGGGCTGATCGCCTTCGTTCACATCTGGCTGGGTTACAGCCCGTTCCTGGGGAACTACGGATGAAACTCTATCGCTTTCTGACCGAGGACGACACTTCGGCCTTCTGCCACAAGGTCACCGCGGCCCTGAACAAGGGCTGGGAGCTCTACGGCGAACCGACCTATGCCTATGACGCCGGCAACGGCGTGATGCGCTGCGGCCAGGCGGTGGTGAAGGAAGTGCCGGGCATCTACACGCCGGAAACCAAGCTGGGAGAGCATTGATGAAGACCAATCCGGGCCGGTTCTTCGAGGATTACCGCCTGGGCGAGGTGATCGCCCATGCCGTGCCGCGCACCGTGTCGGGCGGCGAGCGGGCGCTCTACCACGCGCTCTACCCGGCCCGCGGGGCGCTCTATTCCTCGGACGAATTCGCCCGGGCCTGCGGCTTGCACGCGGCGCCGATCGACGACCTTGCCGCCTTCCACCTGGTCTTCGGCAAGACCGTGCCCGACATCAGCCTCAACGCCGTCGCCAATCTCGGCTATGCCGAGGGCCGCTGGCTGGCCCCGGTCTGGCCGGGCGAGACGCTGCGGTCGAAATCCGAGGTGATCGGGCTGAAGCAGAACTCGAACGGCAAGTCGGGCGTGGTCTGGGTGCGGACGACGGGCTGGAACGAGCATGACCGCAAGGTGCTGGAATATGTCCGCTGGGTGATGGTGCGCAAACGGAACCCGGGTGCGGGCGATGCGCCCGACCCTGTGGTGCCCGAGCTGGCCAGGGCGGTGGCGGCCGAGGACCTGGTGGTGCCCGAGGGGCTGCATTTCGAGGGCTACGACTACACGTTGGCCGGCGAGCCGCATCGCTGGGGCGATTACGAGATCGGCGAGAAGATCGACCATGTCGACGGCGTCACCATCGAGGAGGCCGAGCACATGCTGGCCACCCGGCTGTGGCAGAACACGGCGAAGGTTCATTTCGATGCCACCAACCGCCCGGACGGCAAGCGGCTGATCTATGGTGGCCATGTCATCAGCCTCGCCCGGGCGCTGAGCTTCAACGGGCTGGCCAATGCCCAGATGATCGTCGGGCTGAACGGTGGGGCGCACGCCAATCCCTGCTTTGCCGGCGACACCGTGCGGGCCTGGTCCGAGGTGCTGGACAAGGCCGAGACCGGGGTGCCTTCGGTCGGCGCGATCCGGCTGCGGCTGGTGGCGGTGAAGCACGGCGCGGCGCCCTTCGCCCTGCGCGGCGAGGACGGCAAATACGCCCCCGAGGTGCTGCTCGACCTCGATTACTGGGCGCTGATGCCGCGCTGAGCCGGCGGTCCTCCGATTTCGGAAAACACTGACAGGCGCGCCCGGCAGACCGGAGCGCGCCTTTTTCCTGCGCCGGTTCGATCCCGTGGGGCTGTTCCGCGCGCCGCCATGGGGCGCGGATCGCGGCTGACTTGGCGTCATCGCGATAAATTGATTGTTTTTGTCAGGAATATGCGCCACCCGGTAATCCTGATGGAATCACTCAGGAGTTACGAATGCGCGCGCACCTTCCCTTCCTCCCCGTCGTCGCCCTGTCGTTGTTGTCGGCCCCGGCCGCGGCCGCGGCCGCCGAGTTGACGATCGACGGCAACCTCACCTTGACCAGCCGCTACATGGCCAGCGGCCAGCAGCAGACCACCGGGGCCGCGTTCCAGCCCTCGATCGAACTGGGCTATGGCGGGGCCTATGCCGGGCTCTGGGCCTCGAACCTGTCCTCCTCGCTGGCCGGCCATTCCGCCGAGTTCGACATCAGTCTCGGCTACCGGACCCAGTTCGGCCCGCTCGCGGTCGATCTCGGCTATGTCCGCTATTTCTACACCGCGCCTTGGGACGCCAGCAGCGGCCAGCTGGTGCTCGACCTCTCCGGCGCGCCGGCCGAGGGCACCGAGCTCGGCCTCAACATCGCCTATGACCCCGACGCCCGGGAGTCTGATATTTCGGCCTCGATCGGCCAGCAGATCGGCGAACGTTTCGCGGTCGCGGCCGGCTATGGCCGCGTCGAGAACAGCCACAGCTACTGGTCGGTCGGCGGCAGCTACGCCCTTAGCGACGCCGCCAATGTCGACCTGACCTGGCACGACACCACGGTCGACAAGGGCATCGCGGTGCTGTCGCTGTCCTACGACTTCAGCCTGCGCTGAGGCCGGGGCGGGGCGGGCGGACAGGTGCGGCCTCTGCCCGCCCTCGCATTCGAGACATCGCCGGCCGAAGGGGGCAGGGCGCCTCTGGCTCCCGCCCGCGCGGCGGTGCTATGATCGGCCACCATGCCCGCCTTGTGCCGCGACTGCCTGACCCCGTTCGAGACCGGCACCCGCTGTCCGGCCTGCCGGTCGCCGCGTGTCGTTTCCCATCCCGAGCTGTTCGAGCTGTCGGTCGCGCACATGGATTGCGACGCCTTCTACGCCTCGGTCGAGAAACGCGACAATCCCGAGCTGCGCGACAAGCCGGTGATCATCGGCGGCGGCAAGCGCGGGGTGGTGTCGACGGCGTGCTACATCGCCCGGATCAAGGGGGTGCGCTCGGCGATGCCGATGTTCCAGGCGCTCAAGCTGTGCCCCGAGGCGGTGGTGATCAAGCCGCGCATGTCGGCCTATGTCGAGGTCTCGCGCCGGATCCGGGCGATGATGGAGGAGATGACCCCGGCGATCGAGCCGCTGTCGCTGGACGAGGCCTTCCTCGACCTCACCGGCACGGCGCGGCTGCACGGGGTGCCGCCGGCGGTGATGCTGGCGCGGCTGGTCAAGCGGATGGAGCAGGAGCTGGGCGTCACCGGCTCGATCGGGCTGAGCCACAACAAGTTCCTGGCCAAGATCGCCTCCGACCTCGACAAGCCGCGCGGCTTCTCGGTGATCGGCAAGGGCGAGACCGAGGCCTTCCTGCGCGACAAGCCGGTGCGGATCATCTGGGGCGTCGGCGCGGCCGGGCAGATGGCGCTGGAGACCGCGGGGATACGGACCATCGCCGACCTGCTGCGCTGGGACCGCAAGGAGCTGGGGCAGCGTTTCGGCCAGATGGGCGATCGGCTGTGGCATCTGGCGCGCGGGCTCGACAATCGCCGGGTCAGCCGCGACGCGCCGCTCAAGTCGATCTCGAAGGAGACGACCTTCTTCGAGGATACCGCGGATCGCGAGCTGCTGGACGGCCACCTGTGGCGGCTGGCCGAACAGGTGTCGGACCGGGCCAAGGCAAAGGAGCTGGCGGGCGGGACGGTGGTGCTCAAGCTGCGGCGGGCGAGCTTCTCGCTGCTGACCCGGCGCCACGGGCTGCGCGAGCCGACCCAGATGGCCGACCGCATCTATCGCGAGGCACGGGAGCTGCTGGACCATGTGAAGGAGCCGGGGCCGTTCCGCCTGATCGGGGTCGGGATCTCCGACCTGGTGCCGGCCAGCCGGGCCGACCTGACCGGCGACCTGCTCGACCCGGAGGCCGCGCGCCGGGCCGGGGCCGAACGGGCGACGGACGCGATCCGGCGCCGGTTCGGCCATGACGCCATCGTCAAGGGGCGGAGTTTGCGGTAGGGGAAGCCGGGGGCGTTAGGGGGAGACGGGGGCTTTGTGATCCCTCTCATTGGCGCAACGTGAGCGGGGCGGGCGGCTGCCCGTGGGGTGGCGCGCGCAGCCGTCGAATTTCGCGCTTTATGGCAGCCAGGCCCCTCTTAATTCTGAGCGAAGCGCGCAAGCCCCCAAAGCGCCAGCCCGTCACGCCACAGGCGTGCCGGCGATACGCGAAGGGCGCGTCGTTCCATTCAGCACGTATGCCGCGCGTCCAGTTCAACTGGGGCTGAAGCCGTGCCTCAGTTCCCGACCGCGTCGGCGATGATGTCGTCGAGCAGCTTGTTTACCGGCGCCATCGACTTGCCGGGATATTTGGCGTGGCCGACGACGATCTTGCCGGGCGCTTCCGGGCGCTCGTAAAGGAAGATTGCGTAGGGGCAGTATTGCACGTTCTCGATATTCGCCTCCATCGCCTGGCGGCTGACGGTGGCCGAGCAGAAGCTGTAGATGTCGGCATGGGTATAGAGCGTGCGCGTCGCGCCGACATCCTTCTTGGTGCGCTCGAGCATGTCGCCGGTATGGCTGAGATGGTCGACCACCAGCCCCTTGCCGATGATCGAGCTTTCGATCGCGAAGGCGACGTTGTCGAAGCTGTCCTCGACCGTCACCGTCACCGGGGGCACGGCGCCCTCGTCGGCCTGGGCGGTGCCTGCGGTCAGGATCGCGGCGCCGAGCGCCAGGGCGAAATGCTTCATTCTGTCCTCCCTATCTGTGGGTCTGCCCGCCTCTCCCGGCGCCAGCGAATTCCCCATGGTGCAGAACTTGTGGACGAAGGGAAGGGGGCGCGGCGCTTTGTAACAGCGGCCTTGGTTACTGTAACATGGCTCACGATCTCGGCAGATGCGGTTTCGGAGTGAAACTTTTTCCGGCTCCCGTTCGTCTGTCTCAGGTATCGTGGAGCCAACCGGACTGATGGAGAAACAGATGGCCAGCCGATTTGCGACCGACCTGAAATGGTCCGACATCACCCCGAAAGAGGTGTTTCTCAACCGCCGCCAGCTGATCGCGGGGGCCGGCGCCCTTGCCGCCACCGGGTTGGGGGCGGGAATGGCCGAGGCGCGGCTGAAGACCGTTCCCGGCAAATACTCGACCAGCGAAAAGCCGAACACGCTGACGGAGATCACCAATTACAACAACTTCTACGAATTCGGCCTCGACAAGACCGACCCGGCGCGCAACGCCCATACCCTGACCACCGATCCGTGGAGCATCAAGATCGACGGCATGGTGGACAAGCCCGGCACCTACGGCCTCGACGACCTGCTCAAGGGCGTGACGCTGGAGGAACGCATCTATCGCTTCCGCTGCGTCGAGGCCTGGTCGATGGTGATCCCCTGGGACGGCTTCCCGCTCTCGGCGCTGCTGAACCGCGTCGGCGTGCAGTCGGGCGCCAAATACGTCGCCTTCCGCACCCTGCTGCGGCCCTCCGAGATGCCGGGCCAGCGGAGCCGCATCCTCGACTGGCCCTATCGCGAGGGGCTGCGGCTGGACGAGGCGATGCATCCGCTGACGATCCTCGCCACCGGCATCTACGGCGAGCCGATGCCCAAGCAGGACGGCGCCCCGATCCGGCTGGTGGTGCCGTGGAAATACGGTTTCAAGTCGATCAAGTCGATCGTCCATATCAGCCTGACCGATCGCCAGCCCGAAACCACCTGGAACATGCAGAACCCGCGTGAATACGGCTTCTATTCCAACGTGAACCCGCAGGTCGACCATCCGCGCTGGAGCCAGAAGAGCGAGCGGCGGATCGGTGGCGGCCTCTTCGCCAAGCGCGTCGATACGCTGATGTTCAACGGTTATGGCGACCAGGTGGCCGGGCTCTACAAGGGGATGGATCTGAAGAAGCACTATTGAGGATGGAGCTGCGCTCCACCCTGACCTGTCCCGAATGCGGGCATCGCCAGACCGAGACGATGCCGGTCGATGCCTGCGCCTTCTTCTACGACTGCCCGTCCTGCGGCGCGCGTCTCCGGCCCAAGCCCGGCGATTGCTGCGTCTTCTGTTCCTACGGCACCGTGCCCTGTCCACCGGTGCAGGACGGCCGAAGCTGCTGCGAGGTCCAATGACTCTCTCTCAAACCATCAACGGCAAGCTGCGCAAACTGCCGGCCTGGCCGCTCTACTTCTTCGGCCTGTTGCCGCTGGGCTGGCTGGCCTGGTTGATCGTCACCGGCGACCTCGGCGTCGATCCGGTCAAGACGCTCGAGCACAAGGTCGGCAAGATCGGGCTCCAGTTCCTTGTGGCCACGCTCTGCGTCACGCCCCTGCGGCGCTTCACCGGGGTCAGCCTGATCAAGTACCGCCGGGCGCTGGGCCTTCTGTCCTTCTTCTACATAGCCCTGCACCTGATGGTCTGGCTCGGCCTCGACATCCAGTTCCGCTGGACAGAGATCGGCGCCGATATCCTCAAGCGGCCCTACATCACCATCGGCATGCTGGGCTTCGCGGTGATGCTGCCGCTGGCGATCACCTCGAACAATCTCTCGGTGCGCCGGATGGGGGCCGTGGCCTGGGGCAAGCTGCACAAGCTGACCTATGTCGCCGCCGCCGCCGGAGCGATCCACTACATGATGCTGGTTAAGGCCTGGCCGCTGGAACCGATGCTCTATCTTGCCGGTGTGGCGGCGCTTCTGGCCCTCAGGGCGCTCTGGTCCTGGCGCCGCGCGGCGGCCCGAACCGCCTGACTCGGCCGGATTCGGGGTGACTCGGGCGCCCCGTCGGGCCGTTTGCCGGTCCGAGAAGGGGCTGAGGCTGCGCCGCGCAATCTTCTTGCGCAACGCCCCGGGCGCCTAGTTGCGAAGATTGCGCTAACCCCCAGATTTTGGGGAACAATCGAGAAATGAGAAAAAAATGTCATCTTTCTGCATTTTCGCTCTTGCAGCCCCCCGGCCTGATCCGTAAATACCGCCTCAC
>NZ_JBHRSK010000005.1:0-66198 GCF_042643245.1 Acidimangrovimonas pyrenivorans | reverse complement strand
CTAATCGACGGTGGAGGAAAAATCCCGTGGCAGGTCACCGGAGTTCTGCGGGCCTTTCCACCTCGGAGATCCTGGGCCTCGTGCCGGTCCGCCTGTTCGCGCCCGGCAGCAAGACCGAAAGCCACAAGAAAGCGATCGAGCGGGCCCTCGAGGAATTGCGGAAGACTGGTCTCGCGCGGGTGTTCAAGGACGGGCGCTGCAATCGCTGGACTCTGAAGATCAAAGAGCGGCCGACGGCAGATTGATCCGGGCAAGGTTTGCCAATGCTCTTGGCAAACCCCTCAAAGGCAAATTCAAGTAAAGGAGGTCGAAATGGCCAAGAACAATGGCGGGCGACCGAAGGGCTACTCCGAGGCGCAGCTTCACGAAACGCTTGAGGCGCTGCTTTCGGCGGGGATCGCGGGTGCCGATCTCACCGCGCAACTCGTCAAGCGGGAACTGGTCGATCGCCATGGTGTTTCGTCAAGCGTGGACACGCGGACCCTCGAAAAGGCTATCGCCGATGGTCTCGAGATGCTCAGGATCCGGCGGGAGGACCGATTCATCGCGGAAGTCGATGAGGCGGATGAAAGCCCGCTACGCGAGTTGGCAGCGCATATCAACCGGGCCATCCGCATCACTGTCGGCAAGTCCCGCGCGCGGCATCGGGAGATGTTGAATGCCGAAATCGAAGAGCAGCGAGATCATGTCGCTGAACTTGTCCGGAGCAACGCCGAATTGCACGCGACGGTCAAAGAGCAGGTCGAACGGTTGAGGGCTCTCGAGGAAGAGAAAGCTGCCTGGGAAATCGAGCGCGATACACTGAAGGCAGGTAATCAGGAACTCGACAAGGAGTGTCATGGGCTGCGAGCGCAGTTGGAGCTGCTTGAGCGCATGGGTGTTCGGGGGACGGTGGAAGCGGTCTAGCCGCCCGGGAAAAAACGTCGGAGAAATCACTTCCGCTCAAGCGCAGAGAAAATGGCGCCTGGCTGGATCGTGTTTCTTCAAGGATTTCCCGCCCCGGACTTCAGCACAGCAACGACCTGTGTGGAACCCGCCCCGGAACCCGCTAACTTCGAAGAGACTAGCAATGGCCGCTACCAAACCGTCCCGGACCACTATCAAGAACGCTCTCGTCGCGGCGAATGAGGCCGGTTTCCGGAAAGTCAGCCTTCAGATCACGTTGGACGGCGCTGTCACCTTCGAGTTCGTTGGTGATGTCGAGGTGGCAAGCACACTGCTTGATACCGAAGTCAAGGACGAGCAGGGCCTTGACTGGGAAGACTACGCATGAAGATCAACAAGGACTACCCCGGGCTTTGTCGAGAGAAGACGCCCGCTGGTAAGCTGCGCTGGAGAGTTCGTCCCGACGGAGACAAGAGCAAGAGAATTACGCTTCCAGTCGGTCCGAGCGATCCCGACTTCGAAGCATACTACGACGCGGCTCGGCTCGGCCAGAAGCTGAAGCTTGCAAAGCCGCAACGAGCTATCGCTGGAACGCTCGATCAACTGTGTGACGGCTACCTGGAATGGCTGCGAGGGGAGGTCGAAGCCGGGAAAATGTCTTCGCTCACCTTGGGCAGCCGGACCACTGGTCTGAAAAATGCCTGCGAATGCCGATTGCGCAAGGGCCCCCGCATGGGGGCAATGAAGGCAAACATGCCGAAGGCCGCCTTCGATTACATCCGGGATGCCTTTGGCACGCGAACCGGGGCGGCGGACACTTGCCTGAAAGCTCTGCGCGCTGCCTACACGTGGGGTGAGGAAAATGGTTTCCCGCATGACGGGCAGGTCTACGGTGTGCGGAGCAAGCACAAGTCCAAGGGCGGCGCTCTGAGCTGGACTGACAAGGACGAGCGCAAGTTTCTCGATCGCCATGGCCGCGGGACGATGGCCCGCCGTTGGTTCTTTCTCGCCCGCAACACTGCGGGCCGGATCGGCGATATGCACCTGCTCGGGCCTTGGAACGTGAAGTTCAAGGGGCAAGGCGAATACCTGCATTGGCAACCCTCGAAGGCTGGGTCTCGATTCGTCGAAATTCCCATGGAAGAAGAGCTGATGATCGAGCTCGCGAATGTCTCCGAGGATAGCCCGGCACTTCTGCTGACAGAGCATGGAAAGCCTTTCGCCTCGGCGACGAGCCTCGGGAACAAGGTGCGGAAATGGATCAAGCAAGCGGGGCTGGTTGACGACCAAGGGAAGGTCAATCGTTCGCAGCATGGAATTCGAAAACGTCGTGCCGAGGAGATCGCTGAGAACACTGGGTCGGTCTTCGCCGTGATGGCGGTGCTGTCGCACAGCGACCCGAAGACGGCCCAAGTCTATGTCGACAAATTCGACCGCGCTCAGGCGGCGGAGGAAGCTGCGAAACGAGTTGAAGCAGGCCGTGAAAAAAGGGCCAGTGTCCCACGGCGTGTTTTTCGTGGGACACAGGGCGCCAATGGCCCTGCAAAAACAACTGTTTCAAAGGATGAGTGGCAGCCCGTAGGGGAGTCGAACCCCTCTTTCCAGGTTGAAAACCTGGCGTCCTAACCGATAGACGAACGGGCCGCGCTTGGCGTGCAGCGGTGTTTATGAAATGCCGCGGTGACTCGCAAGAGGTATTTTGCGAATTTTGCGACGAAAATGCCCTCTGCCGTGATTGGGCCTGTTTTTCTTCTGTTTTTAAGAGGTTGAGAGGAGAGAGGCGGGGCCGTCAGGGGCCGGGCCACCTGCCGGGCCACCCGCCGGGCCAGGGGCCGGGGGCGGGGCGCGGCTCAGGCGCGGGCGGCGTCCTCGAGGCGCAGCTGGACCCGGCGGCGGCCACCCCAGCTGTTGATCTCGAGCCGCCCGGCGAGGTGGAAGCGTTGACCGCCATGGCCTTCCAGCAGCGGCCCCAGCGGACCGTCGAAGGCGCCGAAGGAAATCGCCTCGACCTTGGGGCCGATGCCGTCGGAGAAGCTGATCTTGAGGTGGCTCTCGCCGATCCGCTTGGCGAAGCTGATCGCCTGGTCGGCGAAGGCAAAGCGGGGGGCGGCGGCGCCGGCGCCGAAGGGACCGGCGGCCTCGATCTGCTCGATCAGGTCGACTGTCGCCGCGCCGGTCATCAGCAGCCCGTCGAGCCGCAGGTCGGCCGGCCCCGCCGTGCCCGCGCCCTGGCGGGCGAGCAGCGCGCCCAACCGCTCCATCGCCGCCTCGAGCTTGTCCTCGGCAACCGTCAGCCCGGCCGCCATCTTGTGGCCGCCGCCCTTGAGCAGCAGGCCCTCGGCGGCGACCCGCTGGATCGACGCGCCGAGATCGACGCCGGTGATCGAGCGGCCCGAGCCCTTGCCCTCGCCGCCCTCCAGCCCGATCACTACCGCCGGCCGGTTGGTCGCCTCCTTGAGCCGCGAGGCGACGATGCCGACGACGCCGGGATGCCAGCCTTCGCCGGCGGCCCAGACCAGCGGGCCGTCGAGGCCGCGCTCTTCCGCCTGGGCCAGGGCGGCATCGCGCACCCGCATCTCGATCTCGCGCCGCTCGGTGTTGAGCTCGTCCAGCCGGTCGGCCAGCGCCCGCGCCTCCTGCGGGTCCGTGGTCGAGAGCAGCCGCGCGCCGAGATCGGCCTGGCCGATGCGGCCGCCGGCATTGACCCGGGGGCCGAGCAGGAAGCCGAGGTGATAGGGGGCCGGCGCCTCGTTCATGCGCGCCACGTCGGCCAGGGCGACGAGGCCGGGCCGTTCGCGCCGCGCCATCACCTTCAGGCCCTGCCGCACCAGCGCCCGGTTGACCCCGATCAGCGGCGCGACATCGGCGACGGTGGCCAGCGCGACGAGGTCGAGCAGCGCCATCAGGTCCGGCCCCCGGGCGTCCTCGGCCCGCATCAGCCGGTTGACCTCGACCAGCATCAGGAACACCACCGAGGCGGCGCAGAGATGGCCGAGGTCGCCGCTCTCGTCCTGGCGGTTGGGGTTCACCACCGCCAGCGCCGGCGGCAGCGTCTCGCCGCCGAGGTGGTGGTCGAGGACGACGACATCGGCGCCCTTGGCGGCGGCGATCGGCTCGTGGCTCAGCGTGCCGCAATCGACGCAGACGATCAGGTCGTGATCCTTCGCCAGCGCCTGCATCGCCGGGACGTTGGGGCCGTAGCCCTCGTCGATGCGGTCGGGGATGTAGAGCGTGGCGTCGCGGCCCAGTTGCCGCAGCCAGGTCAGCAGCAGGGCAGCCGACGATCCGCCGTCGACGTCGTAATCGGCGAAGACCGCGATCTTCTGCCGCCGCTTGACCGCGTCGAGGAAGCGCGCCGCCGCCTTGTCCATGTCGCGCAGCGATAGCGGATCGGGCAGCAGCTCGCGCAGGGTGGGGGCAAGGAAGGCGGCGGCCTCCTCCGGCGTCACCCCGCGGCGGACCAGCGTGCGGCACAGCGGGGCGGGCAGGCGGGTGGTCTGGGCCATCGCCTCGGCGAGGCGGTCCTCGTCGGCCGAGGGGCCGACCCAGCGCCGGCCGGTGGCCGAGCTTTCGACGCCGAGGAAGGCCGGGGGCAACGCAATATCTGGGGCAAGGCTCATGCGCGCCATACTAGGTGCCGCGAAAGAGATTCGCCACGCTCCATCGCGCCGCGCCCCGGATCAGCGCAGCTTCTGGCCGAGGAAATCCAGGACCGCCAGCGCCAGCGCGGCATGGGCCGCGACCCGGGCCGGGCCGCCCTGCGCGCAGATCGCCGCGTCGGCGCCGCTGTCCTCGAGGATCGCCGCGCCCTTGTCGGTGCAGCGGCTGAAGGCGTCGAAGCGGCTGGCGCCGGTCACCTCGGTGTAGTGCAGGCGCTGGCTCGTCCCCTTCAGCGCCGCGCCGCTCATGCCCTCGGGCCGGGTGTCCGGCCTGCCGAGGTCGATGACCTCGACGGGGACCTGCAGGGCGGCCAGCGAGGCGGGGGTGAAACCGGTGGCATATTCCGGGGCGATGGCGATGGCGGCGGTGATCCGCTTGTCGGCGGCAGGGCGGGAAAGCGGGGCAAGGTCGGCCTGGTGCAGGTCGAACCCCCGGGCCTTGAACCAGCCGCAGTCGATGCCCGTGCCGGCGCTGTCGCAGCTGGCGGCGACGGCCCGCGGATCGAGCCGGGCACCGGCCAGAGACAGCGCCGCCGTGCCGCCGAGGAAGACCCCGACGACGGCGGTCTTGCCGGCGGAGAGATGGGGGCGCAGGAGGGAATTTCGCTGCACCGCGTCCAGTGCCGTGGTCAGATCAGCAGAGCGGCGGGCGATCTCGGCCACCGCCTGCGCCGCCGCCTTCGGCCCCAGCCGCGGACCGTGCTCTGCCACCACGACATAGCCTGCCGCGGCCAGCCGCGCGGCGAGCCAGGCGCCGCTGTCGGCGGCCGAGCGCAGCCCGCCATGGGACAGCAGCACGAGCGGGAAGCGGCCCTTGGCGACCGGGGCGTCCTTGCGCCCTACGGCGCCGGCGAAGACGGCATTGGCGCCGACCTTCACCGCGCTGCCGCCGCTGGCCGCGGGATACCAGATCGTCAGCGAAAGCGTGCGTGCGGGCTTGGCCTCGGTGACCGTCCAGCCGACGACGCCGGGGGCCGGCTGCGCCTGCGCGCCCGCAGGGGCGAGTGCCGAGAGGACGGCGCAGAGCGCCAGCGGCAGAATCGGGAAACGCATCGGGCCTCGCATCGCAGGGATCGCGCCTTGACCTCTCACGACCGTGACCGGTTGCGCAAGGGGCTCGCGGCGCCGTGACCTGCGCGGCGAGGCGGGGCGAGGCGGGAAGGGAAGGGGCGGCGGTGTCGCCGCCCGCCCGGCTCAGTCGTTGATCGGCGTGCGGTAGACCATGCGCCGGACCGAACCGGTCTTCGACCGCATCAGCAGCGTCTCGGTGGTCACCCAGCCCGGCTCGCGCTTCAAGCCGCGGACGATCGAGCCGTCGGTGACGCCGGTGGCGGCGAAGATCACGTCGGCGGTCACCAGTTCGTCGCGGGTATAGACGCGGTCGAAATCGGTGATCCCGGCGCGGGTTGCCCGCGCGCGCTCGTCATCGTTGCGGAACAGCAGCCGGCCGTAGATCTGCCCGCCCATGCATTTCAGCGCCGAGGCCGCCAGCACGCCCTCCGGCGCCCCGCCCGAGCCCATGTACATGTCGATGCCGGTGATCTCGGATTCGGCGCAATGGATGACGCCGGCGACGTCGCCATCGGTGATCAGCCGGATCGCCGCCCCGGTCTCGCGCACCTCGGCGATCATGTCCTGGTGGCGCGGCCGCTCGAGCATGCAGACGGTGATGTCGGAGGCGTCGCAGCCCTTGGCCGCGGCCAGCGCCCGCACCCGCTCGGCCGGGGACATGTCGAGGGTGACGGTATCGGGGGCGTAGCCGGGGCCGATCGCCAGCTTGTCCATGTAGACGTCGGGCGCGTGCAGCATGCTGCCGCGCGGGCCCATCGCGATCACGGTCAGCGCGTTCGGCATGTCCTTGGCGGTCAGCGTGGTGCCTTCCAGCGGGTCGAGCGCGATGTCGACGGCCGGGCCGTTGCCGTTGCCGACCTCCTCGCCGATGAACAGCATCGGCGCCTCGTCGCGCTCGCCCTCGCCGATGACGACGACGCCGGAGATGTCGAGCAGGTTGAGCTGGTCGCGCATGGCATTGACGGCGGCCTGGTCGGCGGCCTTCTCGTCGCCGCGGCCGACCAGCTTGGCCGAGGCCACGGCGGCCGCCTCGGAGACGCGGGCCAGGCCCAGAGACAGCATGCGGTCGTGGAATTGGGTGGCGTCGGCCATGTCGATCGTCCTTCGGGTTCGGATGCGTTGCCCATCTCCTAGCCCGAGCCGGTCGAGGGGGGCAAGCGTGGTGACGCTAACGGGCGGCGGTTGCGCCCGACCGTCAGACTTCCTCGATCCGGATCGCCACCGGAGCGCCCAGCACGACGCCGGTCTCCTCGAAGCGGCGGATGGCATGGGCGATATCGGCGCCGGTGGTGCGATGGGTGACGATCAGGACCGGGGCCGAAGTGTCGGAATGGCCGTATTGCCGCATCCGGTCGATCGAGATACCGGCATCCCCCAGCGCCGTCGCCACCTTGGCCAGCGCGCCGGGTTTGTCGACCAGCGTCATGCGCAGGTAATAGGGGGCGGGGGCGGTGACCAGCGCCGGCACCGCCTCGGCCAGGCTGGCGGCGAGCTGGCCGAAGATCGGCAGGTCGCAGCCGCGGGCGATGTCGATCACGTCGCCCATCACCGCGCTCGCCGTCGGTCCCTCGCCGGCGCCGGCGCCGCGCAGCACGATCTGGCCGACGCTGTCGCCTTCCAGCACCACCATGTTGGTGCCGCCCTGGAGCTGGCCCAGCGGGCTGTCGGCCGGCACCAGGCAGGGCGACATGCGTTGTTCCAGCCCGCGCCCGGTCATCTGCGCCACGCCCAGCAGCTTGATGCGATAGCCCATGTCGGCGGCATGGCGGATATCGTCGATCGAGATCCGCTCGATCCCCTCGAGCTCGACCTTGTCGAAGGCGACGCGGGTGCCGAAGGCGATGGCGGCCAGCAGCGCCAGCTTGTGGCCGGCGTCGATGCCGCCGACATCCAGCGTCGGGTCGGCCTCGAGATAGCCCAGGGCGCGGGCCTCCTCGAACACCGTCTCGTAGGGCAGGCCGGCATCCTCCATCCGGGTCAGGATGTAGTTGCAGGTGCCGTTCATCACCCCCATGACGCGGCGGATCGCGTTGCCCGCCAGCCCCTCGGTCAGGGCCTTGATCACCGGGATGCCGCCGGCGACCGCCGCCTCGAAGCGGATCGAGACGCCCGCCGCCTCGGCCGCCTCGGCCAGTTCCTGGCCGTGCAGCGCCAAGAGCGCCTTGTTGGCGGTGACCACCGGCTTGCCGGCGGCGATGGCGGCCTCGGTCGCGGCCTTGGCCGGGCCGTCGCTGCCGCCCATCAGCTCGACGAAGACGTCGACGTCGTCGCGCTTGGCCAGCGCGACCGGGTCGTCCTCCCAGCCATAGCCCGAGATATCGGCGTCGCGGTTCTTCGACCGGCTGCGCGCCGAGACGGCGCTGATCACCACCGGCCGGCCGCCCCGGCGGGCCAGCATCTCGGCATGGCGCTGGACGATCTTGACGGTCCCGATGCCGACGGTGCCGAGACCGGCAATGCCAAGGCGCAGGGGGTCGGTCATGGGAAAGCTCCGTCGCTCGGGATAGGTTCGGCGACTGTTAGCGCGTTGCGGTGCGGGGTGCAACGCGCCCCGAAGCTCAGCCGCTATGCCGGGCCACGGCCGCCGCCAGCCGGGCGCGGGTGGTCTCGTCGATCACCGGGCCGCGCAGCGCCCGGGCCCGCGCCCGCAGCGCCGCCGCCCGTGCCGTCAACGTCGCCCCGGCTTCGGCCGTCGCGGTGCCGTCGCCGCCGGCGAGCAGCGCGTCCAGCGGCAGCAGCGCCGGGTAGGGCGCGGCGCGTGTCTCGGCGCTGATCGCGGTGTCGAGATCGGGGAACCCGGTGCAGCCGGTGACGGTGCCGACAAGGCAGGCAAGAACGATCAGGCGGCGCATGGATGAGGTCTGCGGCAGGTCCGGTTGAATACGGCGCGACACTAGGCGTCCGGGCCGGCCATCGCAAGCGGCACTTGAAATGAACGAGCGTTCAGATAAAGCTGATGCCATGGCCCGCAAGACAGGTTCCCGCTCCGAGACCACCGGCCCGCGCGTCCGCGAAGCGGCGCTGCGGCTGTTCGCCCGCCACGGCTATGCCGCGGTGTCGATGCGCCAGATCGCGGCCGAGGTCGGGGTCCAGGCCGGGGCGCTCTATCTCTACACGCCGGACAAGCAGAGCCTGCTCTACGAGCTGATGCATGCCCATATGGAAGAGCTGCTCTCGGCCTGGGCCGGGGTCCCGAAGGGCACCGACCCGCGCGCCCGGCTCGACGCCTTCGCCCGGTTCCACATCCGCTTCCATCTCGACCGGCCCGAGGCGGTGTTCATCGCCTATATGGAGCTGCGCAACCTCGAGCCCGGGAATTTCGCCGCCATCGAGGCGCTGCGCCACCGCTACGAGGACGAGCTCGAGGCGATCCTGCGCGCCGGCCAGGAGGATGGCAGCTTCGCGGTGCCCGACACGAGGCTGGCGACGATGGCGCTGATCGCCATGCTCACCGGGGTGACCAACTGGTATCGCGAGGGCGGCCGCCTCGGCCGGGCCGAGGTCGAGCAGATCTACCGCGACATGGCGCTCAAGGCCGTCGGTGCCAACACGGCCTGAACGCCGGCGGGTTTCTTTCCGGATGCAAGTATCCCCGGCGGGTAGGTCCCCAGCGGGAGGGTGCGCCTTGGCGCGAAGAGGGGGCGGACAGCCCCCTCATCCCCGTCACCGGCTCAATGCGCCGGCTTGATGAAGGTGCCGTTGCGCAGCTCGTTGAAGGCCCGGGCCAGCTCGTCGCGCGTGTTCATCACGATCGGGCCGTGCCAGGCGACCGGCTCCTGGATCGGGGCGCCCGAGATCAGCAGGAAGCGCACGCCCTCGGGCCCGGCCTGCACGGTGACCTCGTCACCGGTGCCGAACTGGACCAGGGTCCGGTCGCCCGACATGTCGCGGATATTGACCTCCCGGCCCATCACCTCCTTCTCCAGCAGCACGCCGCGCGGCTGCGAGGCGTCGCGGAAATTGCCCGCGCCCTGGAAGACATAGGCGAAGGCGCGGCGGTAGGTGTCGATCCTGAAGCGTTTGCGCAGGCCGGCGGGGACGAAGATGTCGAGATACTGGGGATCGGCGGCGATGCCGTCGACCGGGCCGGTCTGGCCCCAGAAATTGCCGGTGATCACCTTCACCCGCGTGCCGTCGTCGTCGATCACCTCGGGAATGTCGGTCCCCTTGATGTCCTGGTAGCGCGGCGCGGTCATCTTCAGCTTCGAGGGCAGGTTGGCCCAGAGCTGGAAGCCGTGCATCTGGCCCCGTTCGTTTCCCTTCGGCATCTCCTGGTGCATGATGCCCGAGCCGGCGGTCATCCATTGCACGTCGCCGGCGCCCAGCGTGCCGGCATTGCCGAGGCTGTCGCCATGCTCGACCGTGCCGCTGAGAACGTAGGTGATGGTCTCGATGCCGCGATGCGGGTGCCAGGGAAAGCCGCGCAGGAAATCCTCGGGCCTTTCGTTGCGGAAGTCGTCGAACAGCAGGAACGGGTCCATCTGCTCGGGGTTCTGGAAGCCGAAGGCGCGGTGCAGGTGGACGCCGGCGCCTTCCAGCGTCGGCACGGCACGGGCTTCGTGGCTCACGGGTCTGATCGACATGGGCGGTCTCCTTTGACCGCCAATATGGCGCAGGGGCGAGGGGCCCTCAACGCCGGCCGGCGCGCAATCCCTGTGCGCGAGGGCACAGCGGGCTGTGCGCCGGAGGCGGGACCGCGGCCGGCTCAGGAAGAGGAGAACTTGACGTCGGGCGCCATCCGCGGCCGGGTGACGACGAACTGGGAGAAGGTGCGCGGCGAGATGCCGACATTGAAGGCCGGGGTGTAGGTCAGCGAGGTCTCGACCACGATCTCGGTATCGCCGATGGCCAGCTTGGGCAGGCGCGAGGCATAGTTGTTGATCGTCTGGTTGGTCAGGATCGGCTGGCCGTCGGTGGCGTAGGACCAGCTGACCTTGTAGACCTTGTTGGTGTCGTCCCAATAGATGTCCGAGACCCGGATCCAGCCGCTTTCGCCGGTCGTCTTGGTCTTGTTGAGGAAGTCGTAGACCTTCTTCATCCCCTCGATATCGGCCGGCTTGAGCACATTGACCTGGCGCGAGATCAGGTCGGCGATGGTATAGGCCGACTTGAGGTTGATGGTCTGGGTCAGGAAGGCGTCGAAATAGACGAAGGTGGCGACATAGCCCCACATCAGGAAGGGTAGCACCAGGACGGCCTCGACCAGCACGGTGCCGCGCTCGTCGCGCAGGAAACGGGTGAAGGGGCGGAACAGGAAACGCATCGGTTCAGCTCGGCTCGTTGACGAAGGCGGAGGTGGCGACGAGGTGATAGGCGCCGGTGGCGTCCTTCTTCATCGCCAGCCCTAGGCTGGTCGTCGGGAAGATCGGGTCCATCACCGCGCAGGCGCGCACCAGCATCAGCTGGTCGTCGCCGCCGGCGTTGAAGTTCGGCGGCTTCTGGGTGTTGATGTCCTCGCTGCGGTCGATGCAGGAGGCGCTGGTGTCGATCCCGGTCCAGGTGGTGGTGTCGACCGGGCGCAGCTCGAGCATCACCGAGTTCAGGCAATCGGGGATCAGCGCGGCGCGCTTGCAGATCTCGGCCTTGAGCTTGTCATGGGTCGGGTTGGGGATCTGGCCCAGCCGCAGCTCGCGCACCGCGATGTCGAGCGAGCGGTCGAGCATGACATAGCGAATCTCGAGCATGCCGGCCTCGAAGGCGCCGGTGAAGATCAGCATGATCGCCGGCACCACGAGGACGAATTCCATCGTCGAGGTGCCGTTCTCGTCACGCCAGAGCCGCGTCAGCCGGCGGCCGATCCGGGACAGCAGGGAGCGCGTCATTGGGTCAGCCTCAGCTTGTTGATGGAATTGGCGATCGAGGCGAAGGCGGCGGTGATGTCCAGCCCCTGCACGCTGTAGAAGTAGCCCGGCGCCGTGGCGCAGTCCTTGAGCACCGCCTCGCCGTGGGAATTGGTCTCGAAGCCGATCGAGTAGACGGTGACGTTGTTGGCCTTGGTCGCGGCGCAGATGTCGTGCAGCTGGCTGTCCATGGTGGTCGAGGGATCGAGCCATTTCACCAGCTTGCCCTGCCAAGTGTAGTAGGCGCTGTAGCCGAAGGCGGGATAGATGATGTAGTAGTCGAACCAGTCGATCGACATCGCCTCCCAGACCTCGGGCCAGGTCATCTGCTGCGCCTTGCCCTGGACATTGACCGTGCTGCAATAGGTGCGCCAGCCGCGGCGGTAGCATTGCTGGTAGCTGGCAGTGTCGCCGTAGGGCTCGCTGTGCCACTGGTCGTCGGCGGTCCAGAAATACTCGTTGCGCGAGGAATCGTAGAACGAGTAGTTCGACGAGTCCTTCGAGTTGCTGTAGACCGGCGAGGCGCCCGAGGTGTAGGGCGGCTGCAGTTCCGCGCGCTGGGTGTTCTCGCCGTCGGTCATCACCACCACGACCTTCATCGACTGGCGGTCGGAATAGGCATAGGGCCGGCCGGCGAAGCCCGCGGGCAGGCTGCCCTTGGTGATCAGGTCGGTGACGATCGGCTGGCTGGACGGGTCGAGCAGCGCCGCGCCCCATTTCATGCCGACGTCGATCGAGGTGTTGCCGCCCGGTTGCAGCGCGTCGATCGCCGCCTTGAGCCCGCTGCGGCTGTCCGAGAACGGCACGATGTAGCGGCTGCTTTCCTTCGGGCAGACGCGCTGGCCGTGGCGGTCAATGTCATTGGTCCGGTACCACGGGTCGAAGTTGCCGGCCTGCTGCAGCGACTCGGTGGTCGTCAGAGCGGCGGTCGAGAAATCGGTGCTGTCGAAGTCGATGCAGTAGGAATAGGTGTGGTCCTTGGTGCTGTTGTAATAGTTGAACAGCGTCGGCCCGGCCGTCACCTGGGCGGCATAGGGAATGATCGAGATCGACAGCTTGCCGGGATCGACATTGTCGAACATCGTGTCGATGAATTGCTTGGCCGCCACCTTGAGGTGATCGATCTTGTGGTTCCAGCCCATCGAGCCCGAGACGTCGAGGACCAGCGAGATCTCGACATTGCCGATCGATTCCTTGGCGGTGCTGGCCGCCGGCGCGGTCAGGCTGTCGACCCCGGCCAGCTGCATGAACAGCGACGGGATCTTGGCGCTGGCCGTCGCGGTCACGGTCCGCGCGTTGAGATGCGACGTCGAGGTGACGCCGGTCAGGTACTTGCTCAGCCCGGCCTTGGAGAAATAGTCCCGCACCACGTCATCGGCGCTGAGCGTCTGGTCGAGATTGGCCGCCGCCAGGGTGGCGTTGTCGAGGGTGTTCTGCAGCCGCGAGCGCATCGCCTCGTGGCGCATCATGTCCACCGCCATGCCCGAGACCATCAGCATGAGCACGAAGATGATGAGGCCGAAGATGATCAGCGCGCCGCTCTCGTCCTTGCGGAACCGCGCCGCGCGGGCGCGCAGGCCGTTCAGGCCGCGTTTCGAAGCTGAAGCTCTTGCCTTGGACCACATCGTGCTGTCCTTTCCGGGGCAGGGCGCCCGATCGGCGCCCCGGCCCAAGCAATTCAATTCATCAATCCGGCCGCGCCTGCCGAGGACGCGGAGAGTGCCCGATGTTATCGTCCTTCAACCGGGCATTATTGAGGCGCGCGCTTCCGGGAATCGGGTGGGAATGGGGCAATTTGAAGACGGTTCTGGCCTCTCCTGCCGCATTGTTTCCTGTATGGAAACGTGTTGCCGCTCCCGAAAATGCTATTTCTTACATAGGGTTGCGCGGGGCGGAAATCCGGGGTGGCGCCCAAGAATAGGGGGAGTATACGTGCGGCACGGCGCCGCACAGGCCCGCGTGCGCCGCCAGTGACCGCCAATGACCATGGGAGGGACAGACATGGCAATCAAGGGCGAACCCAGCTTCCGCGACTCCGTCGACATGATGTTCAACCGCGCCGTGACGGCGATGGACCTGTCGCCGGGGCTCGAGCAGAAGATCCGGGTCTGCAACTCGACCTACACCGTGCGCTTCGGCGTGAGGCTGCGCGGCAAGATCGAGACCTTCACCGGCTATCGCTCGGTCCATTCCGAGCATATGGAGCCGGTCAAGGGCGGCATCCGCTTCGCGATGTCGGTCAACCAGGACGAGGTCGAGGCGCTGGCGGCGCTGATGACCTACAAATGCGCGCTGGTCGAGACGCCCTTCGGCGGCTCCAAGGGCGGGCTGTGCATCGACCCGACGCAATACGAGGAATTCGAGCTCGAGCAGATCACCCGGCGCTTCGCCTACGAACTGATCAAGCGCGACCTTATCAACCCGTCGCAGAACGTGCCGGCCCCGGACATGGGCACTTCCGAGCGCGAGATGGCCTGGATCGTCGACCAATACGCGCGGATGAACACCACCGACATCAACGCCCGCGCCTGCGTCACCGGCAAGCCGCTGAACGGCGACGGCATCCAGGGCCGGGTCGAGGCCACCGGCCGCGGCGTGCAATACGCCCTGCGCGAGTTCTTCCGCCATCCCGAGGACATGCGCATCGCCGGCCTGACCGGCGGTCTCGACGGCAAGCGGGTGATCGTCCAGGGCCTCGGCAACGTCGGCTACCATGCCGCCCAGTTCCTCCAGCGCGAGGACGGCTGCCGGGTGATCGCGATCATCGAGCGCGACGGCGGCATCTTCAGCGAGACCGGCCTCGACGTCGACGCGGTGCGCGACTGGATCGCCGGCCATGGCGGCGTCAAGGGCTTCCCCCACGCGACCTATGTCGAGGACGGGGCGACGCTGCTGGAAGAGGATTGCGACATCCTGATCCCGGCGGCGATGGAAGGCGTCATCAACCTGTCCAACGCCCACCGCATCAAGGCGCCGCTGATCGTCGAGGCCGCGAACGGCCCGGTCACCTTCGGCGCCGACGAGATCCTGCGCAAGAAGGGCACCGTGATCATCCCCGACCTCTTCGCCAATGCCGGCGGGGTGACGGTTTCCTATTTCGAATGGGTCAAGAACCTCAGCCATATCCGTTTCGGCCGGCTCCAGCGCCGGCAGGAGGAGACCCGCCACCAGCTGCTGGTCGACGAGCTCGAACGGCTGTCGGCCGATCGCGGCCTGGGCTGGTCGCTGTCGCCGGGTTTCAAGGAGAAATACCTGCGCGGCGCCGACGAGCTGGAACTGGTGCGCTCGGGCCTCGACGACACGATGCGCGGCGCCTACCAGTCGATGCGCGAGCTGTGGCATGGCCGGCCCGACATCGACGACCTGCGCGTCGCCGCCTTCGTCACCGCCATCGACCGGGTGGCGCGGGCCTACCGCTCGAAAGGGCTCTGAGGCGCGCAGCTTTCCGGAGCGCCCGGCGCAGCAAAGACCGCCCGTCCCGGCCCCCGGGGCGGGCGCAGTCATTTCGCGTCATGCGGGTGACGCGGCGGCAATTGCCGCGCAAATGCCAGATTTCAGACGAAATTACGTCCAAGCCTTGTGGCGATTTGGTGGAGTTCCGGTGTTCGGAACCGGCCAACAATACGACAGGAGTGCCTCATGAAGCGGAAGGCGTGTGTCGCGCTTGGTAATAGGTTTCGTGGGTTTCTCGAACGACAAGACGGATCGTCCACCATCGAGGTGGTGCTGTGGCTGCCGCTGTTCGTCTTCTTCATCGCCCTGATGATCGACACCGCGCTGGTCTTCGGCGCCCAGGCCCGCGTGCTGCGCGTGGTGCAGGACGCCAATCGCTCGTTCTCGGTCGGCCATGTCCGCACCACCACGGCCACCGAACAGATGATCACCTCCGGCATCGCCGATATCGCGCCGGACGCGACCGTGACCACCAGCGTCACCAACGGCGTCATCAAGAGCACCGTGAAAATCCCGCTCTACGATCTGACGGCGACCGGTTTCGTTTCGGCCTTCAACGGGATCGACCTGAGCGTCAGCGCCCAGCACATGGCGGAGAACTGACATGGCGTTTCCCAAAGCGAGACGGGCAAGCGCGCGCAGCCGCCGCCGGACAGCGGAGGGAGATAGCCTCGAAAAGCAGGGCTGGCTGCGCCGCGAGGACGGCGCGATGACCGCCTTCGGGCTGCTGGGCTTCATCGCGGTGCTGATGGTGGGCGGCTACGCGATAGATGTCGGCAACGCCGTCACCGCGAGGACCCAGCTCCAAGCGGCGACCGATTCGGCCGCCCATGCCGCCCTCATGACCCGCGAATTCCACAGCGAGGCCGATTCCAAGCAGGCCGGCGTGACGATCGCCGAGGACAACATGCCGCCCTCGGTCTTCGGTTATGTCATCGACCCGTCCGACATCACCTTCGGCAAATGGGACCTCAACAGCGAAACCTTCACCCCGGTCGCCGGCTCGACCGAGGCGGTGCGGGTGATCGCCCATCGCAACGAGACCCGCGCCAACGCGGTGCGCACCTATCTGCTGGGTCTGGTCGGGCTGAAGGACTGGAACCTCATCACCGGTTCGATCTACCGCACCTACTACCCGACCTGCCTGATGGAGGGCTTCGTCGCCGAGGGCGTGGTCGACGTGCAGAGCAACAACACCTACCAGAACGGCTTCTGCATCCACTCCAACACCTATGTCTCGATCAACAGCAACAACACCTTCGAGCCGGGCACCGTGGTCTCGATGCCCGATCTGAGCCTGCTCGACCTGCCCAATTCCGGCTTCAAGACGAATGACGGCCTGCAGGACGCTCTGCGCCAGGGCTCGTGGAACATCCGCATCCTGAGCCGGATCCAGGGCATCATCGACGGGCTCAAGAGCTTCGATCCGCATTACAGCCGCGACTACATCAGCTCGAACAGCATCGTGACGCTGACCGGCAAGAAGGTGACCCAGGCCGACCTGGTGCCCGGCCATATCCACGTCGCCACCTGCGGCAGCGGCGGCGGCCACCTGACGATCGACAACAATGTCGACATGGGCGACGTGGTGCTGCTGACCGATTGCAAGATCCAGTTCAACCAGGGCGTCGTGGTTCATGACGCGGTGATCGCCACCACCAGCACCTCGGCCAAGTCGATGGTCGCCTCCTCGGGTCTGCAGGTCGGGCTGAACGACAATTGCGCCCCCGGCGGCGGTGCCCAGCTGCTGACCCTGGGCAGCATGGATTTCCCGTCGGACCTGAAGATCTACGGCAGCCAGCTTCTGGCCCAGTACGACGTCTCCTTCTCGGCCAATGCCAACGGCATCCAGGGGGCCGCGATCGTCGCCGGTGGCGAGATCTCGGGCACCAGCAACATGGACATGGGTTTCTGCGGCACCGGGATGGAGCACAATTTCGAGGCGGCTTACTTCAAGCTCGCCCTCTGACACAGGTTTTCCCTCGAGCAGTCGTTATCGAGTACGGGGCCCGGCATCGTCCGGGCCCCTTTGCATTCGCCCGCCTTGCCCGCTGGCGACATTTTGTGTCGCCCGGGGCAAAGGTTCTGAATGCAGCCCATTGAAAATGCCCGCCGAACCCGGTTCACTCACACCGGAAACAGGGAGAGCGGTCGGATGGGCTATTCGGGCTTTCGCGTCATCAGCGAGGGGCTTTTCGGCAACAAGGGCTGGCGTCCGGCCTGGCGCGATCCGGCGCCGAAGAAGGAATACGACGTCGTCATCATCGGCGGCGGCGGCCACGGGCTTTCCACCGCCTATTACCTGGCCAAGAACCACGGCATCACCAATGTCGCGGTGCTGGAGAAGGGCTATCTCGGCGGCGGCAATGTCGGCCGCAACACCACCATCGTCCGCGCCAACTACTTCCTGCCCGGCAATTCCGAGTTCTACTCGCATTCGCTCAAGCTCTGGGAAGGGCTCGAGCAGGAGTTGAACTACAACGTGATGCATTCGCAGCGCGGGCTGATCAACCTGTTCCACTCGGACGGCCAGCGCGACGCCTTCGCAAGGCGCGGCAATTCGATGGTCAACCAGGGCGACGACGCGGTGCTGCTCGACCGCGAGGGGGCGCGCCGGATGCTGCCCTATCTCGATTTCGACAACCCGCGCTTCCCGGTCTATGGCGGGCTCTACCACCCGCGCGGCGGCACGGCGCGGCACGACGCCGTCGCCTGGGGCTATGCCCGCGGCGCCGACCGGCGCGGGGTCGACCTGATCCAGAATTGCGAGGTGACGGGGATCGACGTCGAGAACGGCCGTGTCACCGGCGTCCAGACCACGCGCGGCGCGATCAAGGCCAAGAAGGTCGGCATGATCGTCGCCGGCCGCTCGGGCCAGGTGGCGGCAATGGCCGGGATGCGGCTGCCGGTCGAGAGCCACATCCTGCAGGCCTTCGTCACCGAGGGGCTCAAGCCCTGCATCGACCACGTCGTCAGCTTCGGCATGGGCCATTTCTACATCAGCCAGTCCGACAAGGGCGGCCTCGTCTTCGGCGGCGATCTCGATTTCTACGCCTCCTACGCCCAACGCGGCAACCTGCCGATGATGGAGCACGTGATGGAGGCCGGCATGGCGCTGATGCCGATGATCGGCCGGGCCAAGGTGCTGCGCAGCTGGGGCGGGATCATGGACATGACGCCCGACGGCAGCCCGATCATCGACAAGACCCATATCGACGGGCTGTTCGTCGATTGCGGCTGGAACTACGGCGGCTTCAAGGCGGTGCCGGCCTCGGGCTGGTGCATGGCCCACCTGATGGCGACGGGCGAGAGCCACGAGGTCGCCCACCGCTTCCGCCTCGACCGCTTCGCCACCGGCCATCTTCTCGACGAAGAAGGCACCGGCAGCCAGCACAACCTGCATTGAGGGGAGACGGCGATGGGGGATTCAGCCGAAACGAAAAGGAGCTACCGCCAAGAGCTGCTTGATGCGTTTGGCATCAGTTACGATGTCACCCATGCATCCAATCCTGAAGCCACTGTCGTGTATGGCCGTTTGCTGTCACCCGATCAGCTAAAGATAGATGTCGACCAAGGAGAAGTTAAGATCTCTCTTGCTGCGTACGCCGATCATCACGGCAATGACGTTTGCTTGACCATACCCGTCGCAGGTCTCCGTCTCCTACTACATGAGTACGAGCGCGAAGAACTTCGCGCAAGTTTCCCCGATGAAGTCTGACGCGGCATTTTTCGTACGGAGTGAATGATCTAATGCGTATCACCTGCCCGCTCTGTGGCGAACGCGACCGGCGCGAGTTCTACTATTACGGCGCCGAGGATTACCTGGACCGGCCCGCCGAGGATGCCGAGCCGGAGGCCTGGGACGCCTATCTCCACCTGCGCGACAACCCCGCCGGCGTGACCCGCGACCTGTGGTATCACGAGGGCGGCTGCTCGGCCTGGCTAGTGGTCGAGCGCAATACCGTCAGCCACGAGGTGATCTCGACCAGGCTGGTCGATCCGGGCGCGCCGCCGCCGCGCCGGCGCGCCTCCCGGTCCAAGAGCGGGGAGGCCAAGGCATGAGGATCGACGGCAAGGGCCTGATCGACCGCGCGGCGCCGCTGCGCTTCAGCTTCGACGGCAAGGACTACAGCGGCTACAAGGGCGACACGCTGGCCTCGGCGCTGCTGGCCAACGGGGTCAGGCTGGTCGGCCGCAGCTTCAAGTATCACCGCCCGCGCGGGGTGATGACGGCGGGCTCGGAAGAGCCCAACGCGCTGGTCGAGGTCTTCGACGGCCATGGCCCGCAGAAGACGCCGAACGTCCGCGCCACGGTGCAGGAGCTCTATGACGGGCTGCGAGCGAAGAGCCAGAACCGCTGGCCGACGCTCGACCGCGACCTGCTGGCGATCAACGACCTGTTCTCGCCCTTCCTCGGGGCGGGGTTCTACTACAAGACCTTCATGTGGCCGCGCGCCTTCTGGGAGCGGCTCTACGAGCCGGTGATCCGCCGTGCCGCCGGGCTGGGGGCGCTGTCGGGCCTGCCGGATGCGGGCAATTCCGAGAAGGCCTATGCCTTCTGCGACCTGCTGGTGATCGGCTCGGGCCCGGCCGGGCTGATGGCGGCGCTGACCGCCGCCCATGCCGGCGCCGACGTCATCCTCGCCGAGGAGGATGCCCGGATGGGCGGCCGGCTGCTGGCCGAGAGCCACGAGGTCGGCGGCAAGGCGGCGCAGGTCTGGGCCGAGGAGGTGATCGCCGAGCTGGCCGCGCTGCCCAATGTCCGGCTGATGACCCGGACCAGCGTCACCGGTGCCTACGACCAGGGCACCTATGGCGCCTTGGAGCGGGTGTCGCTGCACCTCGCCGACCCGGCGGGGCGGCCGCGCGAATGCTTCTGGCGGATCGCCGCGAAGCAGGCGGTGCTGGCCGCCGGGGCGCTGGAACGGCCGATCGCCTTCCCCAATAACGACCGGCCCGGCATCATGCTGGCCTCGGCCGTGCGCAGCTACCTCAACCGTTGGGGCGTCGCACCCGGCCGCCGCGTCGCCGTCTTCGCCAATAACGACGACGCCCGCCGCACCGCCGAGGACCTCGCCGCCGCCGGGGTCGAGATCGCCGCGGTCATCGACCCGCGCCCGGATTCCACCGCGCTGGGCAGCGCCCCGCTCTATCGCGGGGCCGAGGTGGTGGCGACCGAGGGGCGCCACGGCGTCAGCAAGATCAGCTTCCGCCACGAGGGTACGCTGCACGAGGTCTCGGTCGACCTGCTGGCGGTGTCGGGCGGCTGGAACCCGACCGTGCACCTGACCTGCCACACCGGCAGCCGCCCGGTCTGGAACCCCGACATCGCCGCCTTCGTGCCGGCCGGGAACGCGGTGCCGGGGCTGACGCCCTGCGGCGCCGCCGCCGGGGTGCTGTCCACCGCCGGCTGCCTCGCCGATGGTCAGCGCGGCGCCGAAACGGCGCTCGCGGCGCTGGGCCGCAAGCCGAAGCCGATCGCGCTGCCCGTGGCCGAGGACGGGGCGACCGCCGTCTCGGCGCTGTGGACCGTCGAGGGCAAGGGCCGGGCCTGGCTCGACTTTGCCAACGACGTCACCACCAAGGACGTGAAGCTGGCCGCGCGCGAGAATTTCGCCAGCGTCGAGCACATGAAGCGCTACACGACGCAGGGGATGGCGCCGGACCAGGGCAAGAACTCGAATGTCGGCGCGCTGGCGGTGCTAGCCGATGCCACCGGCCGCGGCATTCCCGACACCGGCACCACCACCTTCCGGCCGCCCTACACCCCTGTCTCGATCGCCGCGATGGGCGCGGGCGGGCGCGGCAAGGGCTTCGCCCCGGAACGCTTCACCACCTCGCACGATGCCTCGGTCCAGCGCGGCGCGCCGATGATCGAGGCCGGGCTGTGGTATCGCCCGTCCTACTTCCCGCGCCCGGGCGAGGGCCACTGGCGCCAGTCCTGCGACCGCGAGGTCGGTTACGTGCGCAACACCGTCGGCATCTGCGATGTCTCGACGCTGGGCAAGATCGACATCCAGGGCAAGGATGCCGGCGCCTTCCTCGACCGCGTCTACACCAACATGTTCTCGACCCTGAAGGTCGGCCGCGTCCGCTATGGCCTGATGCTGCGCGAGGACGGGCACGTGATGGATGACGGCACCACGGCGCGGCTGGGCGAGGACCATTACCTGATGACCACCACCACCGCCGCGGCGGGGCCGGTGATGCGCCATCTCGACTTCGTCCGCCAGGCCTTCTGCCGCGACATGGACGTCCGCTTCGTCTCGGTCACCGAGCAATGGGCGCAGTTCGCGGTCGCCGGTCCGCGCTCGCGCGAGCTGCTCAACACCCTGCTCGACGCCCCGATCGACGGCGAGGCCTTCCCCTTCATGGCCTGCGGCGCGGTGTCGATCGAGGGCGTGCAAGGGCGGCTGTTCCGGATCTCCTTCTCGGGCGAGCATGCCTACGAGATCGCGGTGCCGGCGCGCTATGGCGACTCGCTGTTCCGCGACCTGGTGGCGCGGGCGGAGAGCCTCGGCGGCGGCGCCTACGGCATGGAGGCGCTGAACGTGCTGCGGATCGAGAAGGGGCTCTTGACCCATGCCGAGATCCACGGCCGGGTGACGGCGGGCGATGTCGGCATGGCGCGGATGATCAGCGCCAAGAAGGACTGCATCGGCAAGGCGGCGGCCAAGCGCCCCGGCCTCGGCGGCAACTTCCGCGAGGAGCTGGTCGGGCTCAAGCCGGTCGAGCCGAAGCGCGAGATCGGCGCCGGCGCCCACCTGTTCACCCCGGGCGAGGAGGTCACGCGCCAGAACGACGAGGGCTACGTCACCTCGGCCTGCTGGTCGCCGACGCTCGACACCCATCTCGGCCTCGCCTTCCTGCGCAACGGTCGCAACCGGCATGGCGAGATGGTGCGCATGGTCGACCACATGCGCGGCACCGACATCCTGTGCGAAGTGACCGACCCGGTCTTCCTCGATCCCCATGGAGAACGCGCCCGTGCCTAGCTTGATCGCGAAACCGGCCCTCGAGGGGCTCGTGCCCGTCAGCCATGGCGGGCTGACCCTGTCCGACGCCGCGCCGTCCCGCATCACCTCCGTCGCGCCCTTCTCCGGGCAGGAAAAGGCGGTGACGGCGGCGCTGAAGAAAGCCTGCAAGCTGGGTTTCCCGGCGCCGAACCAGGTGCTGGGCGCGGGCGGTGCCCGGATCGTCTGGACCGGGCAGGGCCAGGCCTTCCTGCTCGACACCGACCCGACCCCGCTCGAGGGGCTGGCGGCGCTGACCGATCAGAGCGACGGCTGGGCGACGCTGCGGCTGGAGGGCCGCGGCGCCGAGGAGGTGCTGGCCCGGCTGGTGCCGATCGACCTGCGGCCGACAGTCTTCGCCAAGGGCCACGCGGCGCGGACCCTGCTGGGGCACATGATGGCCGTGATCCTGCGCGCCGATGACGGGGCGCTGGAGGTGATGGTGTTCCGCTCGATGGCGCGGACCGCGGTGCACGAGATCGAGGTCGCGATGAAGGCGGTCGCGGCGCGGGGGTAGGGGGGCGCTACCGCGCTCTTGCTGTGCCGAGGCTTGAGCAAGGGCGCGCGCCAACCATCCGTCTCGCCCGGCGTCTTCGCCGGGCGGCGCCCGAGCCGCCCCCGTCACGCCGAAGGCGTGCCCTCAGCAAAACCGCGGGCGCTGGTGGCGATGAAACTGCGGAATGCCCGCGGCTGAGGCTTTGGGGGCGGCGCACTCCGTGCAAGCCCCCCCCGGACAGGCCGGGCGGTGCCCCCTATCCATGAGACTATCGTCGCCGCCCGCTTCGGCGGAGAAGCTCACTCCCGCCCGCTCACCCGCTCCAGCGTCACTGCCAGGTCGCCATAGCCGGTGAAGCGCCGCTCGTAGCTCAGCCCGAGCCGCCCGGCCGCCTCGCGCGCCTTGGCGTCCAGCGCCGGGTCGTCGGTCTGGGCCTGGTAGATCAGCCGCTCGTAATTGCCGAACAGCATGTCGCGCAGCTCGGGGTGGCGGTCCAGCCCCATCGGCCGCCAGACGAAGGCGTCGAACTGGCGGACCAGGAAATCGGTCAGGTAGAAGGCGGTGATCTCGTCCCCGGCACGCTCGGCAAAGGCGGTATTGCCTTCGAAAAACGAATAGCAATGCGGGCCCTCGACCATCTCGACACCCAGTTCCTTGCACTTTTCCAACAAAAGCCCGCCGGTGCCGCAATCGGCGTAGACGACGAAGATCGTCTCGTACTCGCCCCGATGCTCGACCACCGCCGCTTCCACCGCGGCCGGGATCCGGTCGGGCCAGAGATGCAGGTTGGCCGGCAGGCATTGCAGGTCCATGTGGTCCCAGCCATTCGCCCGCTTGAGTGCCAGGATCTCATGCGCCAGCGCCCCGCAGGCGATCAGCAGGATGCGGCCCTGCTGCGCCGGCGCGAGGCCGGTTTCGGTCAATGTCCGGTCGTCGGGGATCATGAGCGTCTCCACAAGGCCAGCCGCAGCGACACCGCGATCACCGCGCCAGCAGGGCGAGCCCGCCGGGCAGGCCGAGGACACCGCGCAGCCCGTAGGCCACGCCGATGGTCGCCGCGGCGGCGGCGATGACCAGCAGGATCAGGGTCGAGAACCGGGCAGGGGGCATGGGCATCTCCTTCCCTTCCGATCTGGGCCCGGCGCGGCGGATTCCAAGTCCCTGAAGGCAAAAGTCCCTGAAGGCAAAAGGCCCGGAACTTGAAGGACCCAGAAAGCAAAAGGCCCCGGACGCGCGCGCCGGGGCCTTCGCGAAACCTGCCGGGCCTCAGGCGCTCAGCTGGTTGTGCTTGCGGGCGACGAAGGTCTTGGCGGTCTCGACCGCCACCGCGGCGTCGCGGCAATAGGCGTCGGCGCCGATGGCCTTGCCGAATTCCTCGTTCAGCGGCGCGCCGCCGACCAGCACGATGTAATCCTCGCGCAGGCCCTTCTCCTTCATCGTGTCGATGACGACCTTCATGTAGGGCATCGTCGTCGTCAGCAGCGCCGACATGCCAAGGATGTCCGGCTGCTCGGTTTCCAGCGCCTCGAGGTATTTCTCGACCGCGTTGTTGATGCCGAGGTCGACAACCTCGAAGCCGGCGCCTTCCATCATCATCGCGACCAGGTTCTTGCCGATGTCGTGGATGTCGCCCTTGACCGTCCCGATCACCATCTTGCCCATGCGCGGCGCGCCGGTCTCGGCCAGCAGCGGCTTGAGGATCGCCATCCCGGCCTTCATCGCGTTGGCGGCCAGCAGGACCTCCGGCACGAACAGGATGCCGTCGCGGAAATCGTCGCCGACGATCTTCATGCCGCCGACCAGCGCCTTGGTCAGCACGTCGTAAGGCACCCAGCCGCGTTCGAGCAGGATGTTCACGCCCTCCTCGATCTCTTCCTTGAGACCGTCATAGAGGTCGTCATGCATCTGCAGCACGAGCTCGTCGTCGGACAGCTCGGAAAGGATGATCTCTTCTTCGTCGGCCATGGCCAAACTCCTGCGCGTCGTTTCGGTCTAAATGCGTCCAATCCCCGCAGGGGACTGTCCGGATTGCGACATTGCCGGTTCCGTCACCGACTTGCGGCGGGCCCGCCGGGGGCCCCGCGGTGGGGGCTGGCAAATGTTCTTGCTCTGTTCTATTCTGGCGCGATGACCCAGGCGCCCACCGTTCCGCCCCAGCTGCGCCGCCCCGGCCGCGCCGCCACCGGCAATGCGTCGGGGCGCTACGAATGCCATGCGCGCGAGGCTTTCGACGACGGCTGGGCGCTGGTCGAGGAGGACCGCGTGCTGCGCACCGAGCTGCGGCTGGAGCAGCCGCGCAGCGCCATTACCCGCAACAGCTCGCCCGACGTGCCCTTCGACCGCTCGGTCAACCCCTATCGCGGCTGCGAGCATGGCTGCATCTACTGCTTCGCCCGGCCGAGCCACGCCTACCTCGGCCTGTCGCCGGGGCTGGATTTCGAAACCCGGCTGACCGCCAAGCCCGAGCTGCCCGAGGTCCTGGCGCGCGAGCTGTCGCGGAAAAGCTACCGCCCGGCCACGCTGGCGATCGGCACCAATACCGATCCCTACCAGCCGGTCGAGGCCGAACAGGGGATCATGCGCGGCGTGCTGGAGGTTCTGCGCGACTTCAACCATCCCGTCGGCATCGTCACCAAGGGCACCCTGATCGAGCGCGACCTCGACATCCTGGCGCCGATGGCGGCGCAGGGGCTGGTCTCGGTCGGTCTCTCGGTCACCACGCTCGACCCGCAATTGTCGCGCCGGATGGAGCCGCGCGCGCCGCGCCCGGCCCGCCGGCTGGAAACGATCCGCCACCTGTCCGAGGCCGGCATTCCGACCCGCGTCATGGTCGCCCCGGTCGTCCCCGGCCTCACCGACCACGAGACCGAGGCGATCCTCGGTGCGGCGAAACAGGCCGGCGCCCGCGCCGCGAGCTGGATCATGCTGCGCCTGCCGCTGGAGGTCGCGCCGCTGTTCCGCGACTGGCTGGCCGAGCACTATCCCGACCGCGCCGCCCGGATCCTGGGCCGGGTGCGCGAGCTGCATGGCGGGCGCGACTACGATCCGCACTGGGGCCGGCGGATGCGCGGCCAGGGGCCGTGGGCCGATCTGGCGCGCCAGCGCTTCGACCGCGCCGCCCGCCGCCTCGGCCTCGACGCGCCGTTGCCGCGGCTGCGGACCGATCTCTTCGCGGTCCCGCCCAAGCCCGGCGATCAGCTGACCCTTGCGTTGTGACATGCCATTCCGCCCGGTGCCCAGGGCCCCGGCTTCCCTTTCATCTTCATACAAGTATCCCGGGGGTGCAGGGGGCAGAGCCCCCGCCCTCGCTCCGGTCTCAGCCGCGCCGCCGCCGCCGTTCCCGCGGCGCCGCACCGGCCGCGTCGCCGGTCCCGTCCGAGGCCGAGGAGAACGGCCCCAGCGTCTCGGCGATCTGCTCCAGCGTCGGCCGCGGTCCGCGCGGCCGGTTGACCAGCGCCTCGTGCATGGCGCGTAGGTGCTCGGGCATGGTGCCGCAGCAGCCGCCGATGATCTTGGCGCCGGCGTCGCGGGCCAGCACGGCGTATTCCGCCATCAGCTCGGGCGTGCCGTCGTAATGGATATGGCCATCGTGGTATTTCGGGATGCCGGCATTGCCCTTGGCGATGATCGGCCGCTCGGTGCCCTGGGCGGCGAAGCCGAGGATGGTGCGCATCAGGTCCGAGGCGCCGACGCCGCAATTGGCGCCGAAGGCCAGCGGCGGGTTGGGCAGCTTCTCGACCAGCGCCGCCAGCGCCGCCGAGGTGATGCCCATCATCGTCCGCCCGGCGGTGTCGAAGCTCATCGTGCCGCACCACGGCATGTCGGCCAGCCGCGCTGCCTCGGCCGCGGCCTGGAATTCCTCGGCCGCCGAGATCGTCTCGACCCAGAGCACGTCGACGCCGCCGGCCTTCAGGCCCTCGGCCTGCTCGTGGAACATCTCGACCGCCAGCTCGTGGGTCAGGTTGCCCATCGGCGCCATGATCTCGCCGGTCGGGCCCATCGAGCCCGCCACCACCACCGGCCGGCCGGCGGCATCGGCGATCTCGCGGCCGAGCTCGGCAGCGGCGCGGTTGAGCTCGGCCACCCGGCCTTGCGCGTCATGCAGCTTGAGCCGGGCGGCATTGCCGCCGAAGGAGTTGGTCAGGAAGATGTCGCTGCCGGCCGAGACCGCGCCCTGGTAGAGCTTGCGGATATTGTCCGGCTTGTCGGCATTCCACAGCTCCGGCGCCTCGCCGGCTTCCAGTCCCATGTTGAACAGGTTGGTCCCGGTCGCGCCATCGGCCATCAGCCAGTCGCGGGTGGAAAGCAGCTTGGACAGCGCGTCGCTCATTGGGTGCCTCGTCTTCTCGTCATGTCGGGGGCGGAGGCCGCGGCGCCGTCCCGGCGGCCGGGGCGCGGCAATGCAAAGCGGGCGGCGCAAGGCCGCCCGTCGCCCTTGGTTTGCCCCGATGTGCCACGACGGGCGCCGCGAGGCAAATCCATTCTGGTCATGAAGATCATGAGCGCGATGCGGGTTTGGCCCGCGCCGCCGGCCCCGCGCGATCCGCTCAGGCCTCGTCGAGCAGCTGCGCCTTGGCGACCTTGAGCAGCTCGGCCATCTTCATCCGGATCTCGGCCGCGTCGGCCTTGCCGTCGAGATCGGCGGCGACCTTGCGCACGACATCCTCGTGCCCCGGCTCGGTGAAATCGGCCTTGACCACGGTCAGGGCGTAGTCGCCGGCTTCCTTGCCGGTCAGCCCCATCATCTCGGCCGCCCACAGGCCGAGAAGCTTGTTGCGCCGCGCTTCCGCCCGGAACTGCATTTCCGCGTCATGGGCGAATTTGTTCTCGAATGCGTTCTCGCGCTCGTCAAAGGTGGTCATTTCGGCCTCTCGGTCGTGGCAATGTGTTCGCTTCCATATGCCCTGCGGCAGCCCGTGTCGCAACCCCTGCCTTTGCCTTGCGACATTGCGGCCATTGGCCTATAGGCAGGGCAAAGCGCGGGCCCGCGGGGCGGCCGCGCAGTGGAGATATCATGGCACGTCGCAAGAAAATCTACGAGGGCAAGGCGAAGATCCTTTACGAAGGTCCCGAGCCCGGCACCCTCGTGCAGTATTTCAAGGACGACGGCGGCGCCTTCGACGACGAGCACCGCGAGGTGGTCGAGGGGCGGGGCGTGCTCAACAATCGGCTGTCGGAATTCTTCATGACCGGGTTGAACGGGATCGGCGTTCCGACCCATTTCATCCGCCGCATCAACATGCGCGAGCAGCTGATCCGCGCCGTCGAGATCATCCCGCTGGCGGTGGTGGTGCGCAACTTCGCCGCCGGCTCGATGTCGGACCGGCTGGGCATCCCCGAGGGCACGGCGCTGCCGCGGCCGATCGTCGAGTTCTACTTCAAGGACGAGGAGCTGGGCGACCCGCTGGTGACCGAAGAGCATATCATCGCCTTCGGCTGGGCCAGCCAGCAGGATCTCGACGACATGGTCGCGCTGGCGCTGCGGGTCAACGACTTCCTGTCCGGCGTGATGATGGGCGTCGGCATAAGGCTGGTCGATTTCCGGATCGAGGTCGGCCGGGTCTGGGACGGCGACTTCCAGCGCCTGATCGTCGCCGACGAGATCAGCCCCGACAGCTGCCGGCTGTGGGACCTGCGCTCGGGCGCGCGCTACGGCAAGGATGCCGACGGCTCGGACCCGCACAAGCTGTCCGAAGCCCATACCGAGGTGGCGCGGCGGCTGGGCGTGCTGCCCACCAATGTCACCCACGCCACCAAACCGACACTGATCAACTGAGAGGCCCGCGATGAAGGCTCGTGTGCATGTGATGCTGAAGGACGGGGTTCTGGACCCCCAGGGCGAGGCCGTGCGCCACGCGCTGGGCACGCTGGGCTTCGACGGGGTCGAGGGCGTCCGCCAGGGCAAGGTGATCGAGCTCGACCTCGCCACCGAGGATGCCGCCGCCGCCGAGGCCGAGGTGCGCGAGATGTGCGAGAAGCTGCTCGCCAACACGGTGATCGAGAAATACGACATCGAGATCGGCTGAGATGCGTGCCGCCCTGCTGACCGGCTGGCGCGCGCCGCTCGAAATCGCCGATATCCCCGATCCGGGCTGCCCTGCGGACGGCGTCGTGCTGCGGGTGCTGGCCTGCGGCATCTGCCGCTCGGACTGGCATGTCTGGACCGGCAACGATCCCGTCGCGCTGCCCCATGTCCCGGGCCATGAATATTGCGGCGTGGTCGAGGAGGTCGGGCCGCAGGTGACCGGCTGGAAATCCGGCGACCGCGTCATCGCCCCCTTCATCCTCGCCTGCGGCTCCTGTCCCGATTGCCGCCAGGGCCACCAGACGATCTGCGCCAACCAGGCCCTGCCGGGCTTCACCCGTCCCGGCGCCTTCGCCGAGCGCATCGCCGTGCCCCATGCCGACGCCAATATCGCTAGGCTGCCCGAGGGCATGGAGCCGGCGCTGGCCGCCGCCCTGGGCTGCCGGGTGACGACGGCGTGGCAGGCGCTGACCGACCGCGCCGCGCTGGCGCCGGGCGAGTGGCTGGCCGTCCATGGCGGCGGCGGCGTCGGGTTGTCGGCGCTGCTCCTGGCGCGGGCGCTGGGGGCGCGGGTGGTCGTCGTCGACGTGGTGCCGGAGAAGCTGGCCTATGCCCGGCAGCTCGGCGCCGACGCGGTGGTCAACGCCGCCGAGACCGACGCCGCCGAAGCGGTGCGCGAGATCACCGGCGGCGGCGCCCATGTCGCCATCGAGGCGCTGGGGATCGCGGCCACCACGGTCGCCGCCATCAACAGCCTGCGCAAGCTGGGCCGGATGGTCCAGATCGGCATGCCGGCGGGCGAGCATCTGCATATGAAACTGCCGATGGACGCGGTCTATGCCGGCCAGCTGGCGCTCTACGGCACCCGTGGCATGCCGGGCTGGCGCTATCCCAGCCTGTTCAACCTGATCGAGGGCGGCCATGTCGACCTGACGCCGCTGATCGCCCGCCGGGTCGGCCTCAGCGCCGCCACCGACGAGCTGCGCGCCTTCGACGGCCCGGCAGCGCCGGGAGTCGCGGTAATCACCGACTTCGCGGGGTGAGCGGGGCGGGGCATGTAGCCCGACAGCCGGACGTTGTTTCGGCGCTAGGCTGGCCTCCGAGGCCGGTTGCGGTGCCCTTCTGGCGCGGAATCAAGGCGTAGCTGCCGCGCAGCGCCTGCCCGTCCCGGCGGGGAGGCGCTTTGGGGGCCGCGCGCTGGCTTCCGGCGGAAGAGGTGGATGGCAGTATAAACCGCAACGTTCGGGCGTCGGAGCGCCTCCCCACGGGCAGGCGCCGCGCGGTTCGTGTTGTACTTGGATAAACCCGTGGTTTCTTCCCGGCGGGAGCCCTTGCCTGACAGCTTTTCACTGGCGGCATCGACGGCTTTGCGCTAGGAGCGGGGCATTCCAGCCCATTGGAGGTTCGCCGTGAAAGCTGCCGTCATCACCTTCCCCGGATCGAATTGCGACCGTGATCTCGCCGTGGCCTTCGAGGCCGTCGGCGCCGAGGTCACCAAGGTCTGGCACAAGGAGACCGCGCTGCCCGAGGGCATCGACATCGTCGGCCTGCCCGGCGGCTTCTCCTTCGGCGACTACCTGCGCTGCGGCGCCATCGCCGGGCGCTCGCCGATCGCCCAGGCCGTGGCCCGGCATGGCGAGCGCGGCGGCTATGTGCTGGGCATCTGCAACGGCTTCCAGGTGCTGACCGAAACCGGGCTGCTGCCGGGCGTGCTGATGCGCAATGCCGGGCTGAAATTCGTCTGCAAGACGGTCGGGCTGCGGGTCGAGACGGCGCATAGCGCCTTCACCTCGGGCTGGGAAAAGGGCGACGTCGCCCAGATCCCGGTGGCGCATCACGACGGCAACTACACCGCCGGGCCCGAGCTGGTGGCGCAGCTGCGCGACGAGGACCGGATCGCCTTCACCTATGTCGACAACCCGAACGGCTCGGTCGCCGACATCGCCGGGGTGCTGTCCTCGAACCGCCGGGTGCTGGGGATGATGCCCCATCCGGAGCGGCGGATCGACGCGGCCCAGGGCGGCAGCGACGGATTGGTGCTTTTCCGCTCGTTGATGAGCACGATGGCGCTGGCCTGACCCCGAGCCGGCGCAGGCGCGCTTGAGCGCGGGCACCGGGCCGCGTAATCTGGCGGCCATGGCGAACCCCCTGGTCACACAAGGGCCCGAGCCCGACCCGGCCGATCTGCCCCGCCGCTTCAGCTGGCGGGTGCGGCTGGTCATCGGCCTGCTGCTGACCGTCGCCGTCGCCGTGGTCTGGGTGACCAACAACTGGCTGACCCAGCGCTATACCGAGACCACGCGCAACCGCGCCGAGCTCCGCCTCGCCCTCTACAGCGGCAACGTCATGTCCGAGCTGCAGCGCAACTCGGTCGTGCCGCTGCTGCTGGGCCGCGATCCGGCGCTGATCGGGGCACTGATCAGCGGCGACTACTCGGTGACCTCGCAGCGGCTGATCATGCTGCAGGGCGAGATCGGCGCCGCCTCGATCCTGCTGCTCGACAATCACGGCCGGGTGGTGGCGGCGACCGACCGCAACCGCATCGGCCAGAACCTGCGCGCCTCGCCCGCCTTCGTCGAGGCGCAGCGCGCCAAGGACACGGTGTTCAGCTCGACCAAGCGCGATAGCGGCGGCTACGAGTTCACCTTCTCGCGCTCGGTGCTGTCGGACACCAAGCCGGTCGGCGTCATCGTCGTCGAGGTCGACCTGATGAAATACGAGCGCAGCTGGGCCGGCTTCGCCGACGCGGTGCTGGTGACCGACAGCTCGGGCCACATCATCCTGTCGACCGAGCCGAGCTGGCGCGGGCTGACGATGGAAGAGGCGCTGGCGGTGCGCGACGCGCCCTCGGCGATCGAGCGCGCGATCAAGGCCACCGCCGACTGGACCCAAGTGCCGCCCGACGCCTATCTGCGCGGCGAGGCGGTGATGCGCAACCAGGCCCGGATCCCGTTCCGCGGCTGGAAGCTGATCTCCTACACCAAATACGATTCCGTGCGCGAACGGGTGAACGCCTTCCTCGCGCTCGAGATCATGGGCTTCGCGATTCTGCTGGCGCTGGCCTTCTACCTGCTGTCGCGCAAGGCCTGGTCGCGCTCGGTCGTGTTCCAGCAGGAATCGGCGGAACTTCGCCTCCTAAACGCCCGTCTGCAGCGGGAAATCGCCGAACGCGAGAAGGCCGAGAAGAACCTCGAGGTGGCCGAGCAGACCCTGGCGCAGAGCGAGAAACTGGCCGCGCTGGGCGAGATGTCGGCGGCGGTTTCGCACGAGCTGAACCAGCCGCTGGCGGCGATGAAGACCTACCTTGCCGGCGCCCGTCTGCTGCTCCAGCGCCGGCGCCCGGACGAGGCGCTGTCGTCGTTCCAGCGCATCGACGACCTGATCGAGCGGATGGGGGCGATCACCCGCCAGCTCAAGAGCTACGCGCGCAAGGGCGGAGAGGCGTTCGAGCCCGTGGACGTTCGGCTTTGCGTGTCCTCGGCGCTGTCGATGATGGAGCCGCAGCTCAAGCGCCGGCTGGTCAAGATCAACCGCTCGCTGCCGCGTCAGCCGGTCCGGGTGATGGCCGACCGCATCCGTCTGGAGCAGGTGATCATCAACCTGCTGCGCAACGCGCTCGACGCCACCAAGGACACGCCCGAGCCGCAGATCGACCTGCTGCTCTCGGCCGGCGAGACGGCGACGCTGACGGTGCGCGACAACGGCCACGGCATCGCCGATCTCGATACCCTGTTCGAGCCGTTCTACACCACCAAGCGCCCGGGCGAGGGCGTCGGCCTGGGGCTTGCCATTTCCTCGGGGATCGTCAACGACCTGGGCGGTCGGCTCACGGCACATAACGCCGAGGGCGGGGGGGCTGTATTCGAAGTGCAACTCCCCATATTGAGCAAGGAAGTCGAGGCAGCCGAATGAGGAATGCATGACGCGCGCCATGAAAGTCGCCATCGTCGATGACGAACAGGACATGCGGCAGTCGATCAGCCAGTGGCTGGCGCTGTCGGGATTCGATACCGAGACCTTCGCCTCGGCCGAGGAGGCGCTGAAGGGCATCCCGGCCGATTTCCCCGGCGTGGTCGTGAGCGATATCAAGATGCCGGGCATGGACGGCATGGCGCTGCTGAAGCGATTGATGAGCATGGATTCGGCGCTGCCGGTGATCATGATCACCGGCCATGGCGACGTGCCGATGGCGGTCGAGGCGATGCGGCTGGGGGCCTTCGACTTCCTCGAGAAGCCGTTCAATCCCGACCGCATGATCGAGCTGGCCAAGCGCGCCACCCAGATGCGCCGGCTGACGCTGGACAACCGGGCGCTGCGGCGCGAGCTTTCCGACGGCACCGTGCTGATGAAGAAGCTGATCGGCTCGTCGCCGGTGATGGAGCGGCTGCGCGAGGACATCCTCGATCTCGGCCAGGCCGACGGTCACGTCCTGATCGACGGCGAGACCGGCACCGGCAAGACCCTGGTCGCCCATGCGCTGCACGCCGTCGGGCCGCGCGCCGGGCGCAAGTTCGTCGCCGTCTCCTGCGCCGCCTATGCCGAGGACACGCTGGGACAGAAGCTGTTCGGCCCGACCGAGGAGGGCGCCAGCCTGCCGCTGGTCGAGGAGGCCCGCGGCGGCACCCTGTGCCTCGAGGATGTCGAGGCGCTGAGCCAGGGGCTGCAGGCCCGGCTGCTGACCTTCATCAACGAGCAGGGCAGCCCGGCCGAGACCCGGATCGTCGCCATCTGCAACGATCACGCCCCCGGCCGCACCGTCGAGGACGCGCTGCGCCCCGACCTCTATTACCGGCTGGCGGCGCTGAAGATCGTGCTGCCGCCGCTGCGGACGCGGGGCGAGGACATCCTGACCCTGTTCAACCGCCTGACCGAGCAATTCGCCGAGGAATACGGTTGCGACGCGCCCGAGGTGACGGCGCAGGAGGCGGCGCAGCTGCTGCAGGCGCCGTGGCCGGGCAATGTCCGCCAGCTGGTCAACGTCGCCGAGCGCGCAGTGCTGCAGAACCGCCGCGGCACCGGCTCGATCGCCTCGCTCTTGATGCCCGAGGACGACCAGGCCAGCCCGGCGATCACCACCGAGGGCAAGCCGCTGAAGGAATATGTCGAGGCCTTCGAGCGGATGCTGATCGACAACACGATGCGGCGCCACAAGGGCTCGATCGTCAACGTGATGGAAGAGCTCTGCCTGCCGCGGCGGACGCTGAACGAGAAGATGGCGAAATACGGCCTCAGCCGTTCGGACTACGTCTGAGCCGGCCGGAGGGCGCCGAAAAGACAGCGATTCGATGGCGGGGGCGGCGTGCCCCCGTCATGCGTTTCGCCCCGTCTTTGTCCCCCGATGCGCGCGCAAAGCGAAATAGCCATTGTCTTTTACCATCGCCAGCCGCTAATGTCGGCGAACGCGGGGTCGTCTCGAAAGGACGCGCCGCGGCACCAGTTTCGCTGCTGCATTCGACGACCGGCCCGGGGCCGGGGCCCGGAATCCAGCAGACCGATTGGCCAGAATGGCCGCAAGTTTGCCCGACAAGTCACTGACAAAACGGGCTTTTCAGATGGGCGCCGCCCCCGGCGCCTAGGATAGAACCGCGATGGACTGCGCAGGACTGAACAGGCAGGGAACCGGAGGCTCGCAAGGGCGCTCCGCCGCATTCGTTCGTCTTGGTCAGGGATACTCCGTCGCCCGAACAAGTCACCCGCCGCAATCTGCCCGCCCGCCGGAACCCGTCGCAAGACCGGCGCCGGCGCCCGGGCGTTTGCGCCGGTGCAATGGAAAAGAATGGCTAAGAAGATGCTCATCGACGCCACCCACGCGGAAGAGACCCGCGTCGTGGTGGTGGACGGCAACAAGGTCGAGGAATTCGACTTTGAAACGGTAAACAAGCGGCAACTCGCCGGAAATATCTATCTCGCGAAGGTCACTCGGGTCGAACCGTCGCTGCAGGCGGCCTTCGTCGATTACGGCGGCAACCGGCACGGGTTCCTCGCCTTTTCCGAGATCCACCCCGATTATTACCAGATCCCGACTGCGGACCGCGAGGCGCTGCTGGCCGAGGAACGCGCCTATGCCGCCGCCCAGGACGAGGACGACGGCAAGGAAGGCAAGGGCGGGGGCCGCAAGCGCCGCTCGCGCCGCAAGTCCAGCTCGGCCGCCGAGGCCGTGACCAGCGCCGACGCGGTCGAGACCGCCGAGGCGACGCCGGCCGGGGACGCGCCGGCCGAGGCTGCCCCGATCGAGGGCATGGCCGTCGTCGATCTGGGCGAGGACAAGGGCGCCGACGCGCTCTACGTCGCCGAGGAGGCCAAGCCCGAGGCGGCGGAGGCCGACAGCGCCGAGGCTCCGGTCGAAGCCACCGAGGACGCCACCGAGGCGGCTGCCGAGGACACGGCCACCGAAGGCGCGGCCGCCGAAGACAAGGCCGAGGCCGAGGCCTCGGTCGAAGAGGCGCAGGGCGAAGAGCCGGCCGCCAAGGACGACAAGGCCGCCGAGAACGGCGACGACAATGGCGAGGAAGAGGACGAGACCTACCGCGCCATGGACCACGCCACCGAGCTCGACGACGAGATCGAGTCGGTCGCCGACGAGGACGTGACCGAGGAAATCCGCCAGCCGCGCAAACCGCGGCCGCGCCGCTACAAGATCCAGGAAGTCATCAAGGTCCGGCAGATCATGCTGGTCCAGGTCGTCAAGGAAGAGCGCGGCAACAAGGGCGCGGCGCTGACCACCTACCTGTCGCTTGCCGGCCGCTACTGCGTGCTGATGCCGAACACCGCCCGCGGCGGTGGCATCAGCCGCAAGATCACCCAGGCCGCCGACCGCAAGAAGCTGAAAGAGATCGCCTCGGAGATCAAGGTGCCGGAAGGCGCCGGGCTGATCATCCGCACCGCCGGCGCCAAGCGCACCAAGGCCGAGATCAAGCGCGATTACGAATACCTGATGCGGCTGTGGGAGCAGATCCGCGAATTGACGCTGAAGTCGATCGCGCCGGCCCCGATCTACGAGGAAGGCAACCTGATAAAGCGTTCGATCCGCGACCTCTACAATCGCGAGATCGACGAGGTGCTGGTCGAGGGCGCCGAGGGCTACCGCGTGGCCAAGGACTTCATGAAGATGATCATGCCGTCCCACGCCAAGAACGTGAAGCAATACACCGATCCGCTGCCGCTCTTCGCCCGCTTCCAGGTCGAAAGCTACCTGAGCGGCATGTTCAACCCGGTGGTCCAGCTCAAGTCGGGCGGCTATATCGTCATCGGCGTGACCGAGGCGCTGGTCGCCATCGACGTCAACTCCGGCCGGGCGACCAAGGAAGGCTCGATCGAGGACACCGCGACCAAGACCAACCTCGAGGCGGCCGAGGAGGTCGCCCGCCAGCTGCGCCTGCGCGACCTGGCCGGCCTGATCGTCATCGACTTCATCGACATGGAAGAGCGCAAGAACAACGCCGCCGTCGAGAAGAAGCTGAAGGACAAGCTCAAGACCGACCGTGCCCGCATCCAGGTCGGCCGGATCTCGGGCTTCGGCCTGCTCGAGATGTCGCGCCAGCGGTTGCGGCCGGGGATGCTGGAAAGCACCACCCAGCCCTGCCCGCATTGTCACGGCACCGGCCTGATCCGCTCAGATGACAGCCTGGCGCTGCAGATCCTGCGCGCGCTCGAGGAAGAGGGCACGCGGAAACGCTCGCGCGAGGTGCTGCTCAAGGCGCCGATCGCCATCGTCAACTTCCTGATGAACCAGAAGCGCGAGCATGTCGCGACGATCGAGGCGCGCTACGGCATGTCGGTGCGGGTCGAGGCCGACCCGTCGCTGGTCAGCCCCGATTTCACCATCGAGAAGTTCAAGACCGCGACCCGCGTCGTCGAGGCGACGGCGCCGGTGGTGTCGATCGACATGACGGCGATGCCCGAGCCGGTCGAGGAGGAGGAAGAGATCGAGGCCGAGGCCGAGACCCCGGCCGAGGGCGACGAGGGCCAGGCGCCGCGCAAGAAGCGGCGCCGGCGCCGGCGCCGCAAGGGCAACGGCAACGGCGAGAGCGGCGGCGAGACTGGCGGCGAGGCGGCCGAGGCGCAGGCCGGCGAGGAACAGCCCGCCGAGACGGCCGAAGCCGCAGCTGAAGCCAGTGTCGAAGCTGCCGCGGAAGCCAGCGCCGAAGCCACTGCCGAGGCTCCGGCCGAGGTGACGGAAGAGGCCGCGGAGGCCGCGCCGAAGAAGCGCCGCAGCCGCGGTGGGCGCGGACGTGGCAAGGCCAAGGCCGAGGAGGCGGCGGAAACGCCCGCCGAGGCCGCGGTCGAGGCGCCGACGGAAGCCGCGGCAGCGGCCCCGACCGAGGCACCGGCCGAGGCCCCGACAGAGACCCCGGCCGAAGCGGCCGAGGGCGCGGAAGCCCCGGCCGAAACCGCCGAGGCGGTCGCGGCCGAAGCGGTGCCCGAGAAGCCGAAGAAGCCGACCCGCCGCCGCCGGACCACGAAGAAGGCGGTCGAGCCCGCGGCCCCGGCAGAGGCCGCCGCGGAAGCCGAGGCGGCCCCCGCTCCGGTCGCGGAACCCGCTGCCGAGGCCGTGGAAGCGGCCGCCGAGGCCCCGACGGAACCCGTGGCCCCGGCGGAACCCGAGGCGGTGACCCCGGCCGAGGAGCCTGTCGCGGCGGAGGCCGCTCCTGAAGCAGCCCCGGCCGCCCCGGCGGTAGCCGAGGAGGGTCCGGCCGAGGAGAAGGTGCCCGAACCGGTGGCCGAGGCCGCCGGCGCCGCGCCGGAACCGGAGGCCAAGCCGAAGCCCAAGCGCCGCGGCTGGTGGTCGCTCGGCCGCTGAGGCTGTCGCAGGAAATCCAGGGCGCCGGGGGGCAACTCCGGCGCCCTTTTCCTTTGCCGGGGCAGGGCGCGGGTGAAGGGCGACGCCCGGCTCAGCCGCCGCGGCGGATCAGGAACGTCACCCGGCCGGCGCTTTCTTCCATCGCCAGCAGCGCGTGCCCGGCCTGGGCGCAGAAATGGGGCATGTCGACGATCGCGGCCGGGTCGCTCGCCACCAGCCGCAGCACCGCGCCCGGCGCCATCTCCAGCAGCCGCTTGCGCGCCTTCAGCACCGGCAGCGGGCACAGCAGCCCCAGCGCATCTACCTCGGCGTCGACCTTGTCATCCCGGCTATCCGTCGTCATGCCCGCGGCATAGGCGCGCGCCCCCCGCTTGTCCACGTGAATGTTATGGCCCGGGCAGGTGACGGCGGGCGCGGGATCGTCTATGCGGAGGGAAAGGGGAAACTGCATGTTCGGATTGGACCTGATCGACGCGGGCCTGCTGCCCGCCATGGTGATCGCGCTGGTGGCGGGGCTGCTGTCCTTCCTCAGCCCCTGCGTGCTGCCGATCGTGCCGCCCTACCTGGCCTATATGGGCGGGATCAGCATGTCGGAGCTCAGCAGCGGAAATCGCAGCCACCGCAGCCTGCTGCCGACCGCGGCCAGCTTCGTGCTCGGCCTCTCGACCGTGTTCCTGTTCCTCGGCTTCGCCGCCTCGGCCTTCGGCAGTTTCTTCCTGTCCAACTCGCAGCTCTTCGCCAAGATCGCCGGTGTCGTGGTGATGGTCTTCGGCGCCCATTTCATCGGCCTGTTCCGCATCCCCTTCCTCGACCGCGAGGTCCGGGTGGATGCCGGCGACCGCGGCGGCTCGGCCTTCGGCGCCTATGTCCTCGGTCTCGCCTTCGCCTTCGGCTGGACCCCCTGCATCGGCCCGCAGCTGGGCGCGATCCTGTCGCTCGCCGCCTCCGAGGCCAATGTCGCCCGCGGCACCCTGCTGCTGGCGGTCTATGCCATCGGCCTCGGCATTCCTTTCCTGCTGGTCGCCGCCTTCTTCCCGCGCCTGACCGGGCTGATGAACTGGATGAAGCGCCACATGCTGTGGATCGAGCGGATCATGGGCGGGCTGTTGCTGGCCATCGGCCTGCTGATGCTGACCGGCGGGCTGTCGAGCTTCTCCTACTGGCTGCTGGAGACCTTCCCGGGGCTGGCCCAGCTCGGCTGAGGCCGGCGCGGGCGGTGAATGCGGGGCCGGGGGCCAGCCCCCGGACCCCCGGAGTATTTGGGCAAAGAAGAAATGCAGAAGGTGCTTCTTCTTTGCCCAAATACTCCCGCCGGAGGCCGCCGCCCTTTCCGCCCCAGCTGCGTCGGAACCGGGGCAGGCTGATCTTACTTTCGCCGGAAACCCGCGCTAGGCTCGGGCCCGAGTGAGGGCAGGCGATGGGCATTGAGGACAGGGGCAGGGTGGCGCGGCGGCGGGTGTTCTACATCCCCGGCTACGACCCGTTTCATCCCCGCCGCTACCGCGAGCTCTACCGCAAGGAGGGCGCGGCGCAGGCGGCGCTCTCGGGCTACGAGATCGCGCTGCAGGGCAGATCCGGGCCGGGGCGCTATGGCTGGCATGTCTCGGGCCGCTTCGACGGCGCCGCGGTGGAGAGCGATGTCGAGGTGCTGGTCTGGTCCGACATCGTCCGGGGCTCGATGGCGCAGGGGATCGTCGCGACCTATGGCCAGCTGTTGCGGACCGCCTGGGCCTATATCGGCTCGGGCGCACTGTTCCGGCTGATGCGGCTGCGCAAGGGGCCGATCATTGCCGCGCTCTACCCGATCGTCATGCTGCTGGCGCAGCTGCTGGTCGCCGGGCTCGCGGGCTGGGCGCTGGCGGCGGGCGTCGCGCTGGCGGCGCCGGGCTGGCTGGGGGGGCTGGCCGGGCTGGCGCTGGTGCCGCTGGTGCTGCGCTGGTTCCGGTCGAAGGACGGCAAGCTCTATGCCTATTACCTGATGCATGACTACGCCTACTCGGCGCAGTCGGGCGGGGCCAACCCGCCCGAGCTGGAGGCGCGGATGGCCGCCTTCCGCCAGACCGTCGCCGAGGCCCTGCGCGCGGAGGTCGACGAGGTGCTGGTCGTCGGCCATTCCTCGGGCGCGCATCTGGGGATTTCCATCCTCGCCGACCTGATCCGGGCGGGCGAGGTGCCCAAGAACGGCCCGGCGCTGTCCTTCCTGACCCTGGGCCAGGTGGTGCCGATGGTGTCCTTCCTGCCGAAGGCCGGGCGGCTCAGGGCCGACCTGCATTACCTCTCGGCCCGCGACGAATTGAGCTGGGTCGACGTCACCGCGCCCGGCGACGGTTGCGCCTTCGCGCTCTGCGATCCGGTGGCGGTCTCGGGCGTGGCGCCGGCGAACAAGCGCTGGCCGCTGGTGTTTTCCGCCGCCTTCACCCGGACGCTGAGCCCGGAGCGCTGGAAGGAACTGCGCTGGCGCTTCTTCCGGCTGCATTTCCAGTATCTCTGCGCCTTCGACCGGCCCGGCGACTACGACTATTTCCGCATTACCGCCGGGCCGCTGACCCTGGGGGCGCGCTATGCCGGGCGCAAGCCGTCGAAAAGCCGGATCGAGGCGGCGGTGTCGCGCTACACCTCGATGGCGGCATGACGCAGCTGCCGCCGAAACCCGCGCCGCGGCCCGACAAGGTTTCGCTCTGGCGCTACTTCCGGTTGTTCCGGCAGGATATCCTCTCGGCCCAGCCGGCCCGGCTCTACCGCGCCTGGATGGCCGAGTTCCGCACCCCCTTCTTCCGCTCCTACATGTGCAACGACCCGGCCCTGGTCGACCTGGTGTTGAAAGAGCGGCCGCTGGACTTCCCCAAGTCCGACCGCATCCGCGAGGGGCTGCGGCCGCTGTTGCGCGACAGCGTCTTCGTCACCAATGGTGCGACCTGGGCCCGGCAGCGGCGGATCATCGACCCGGCCTTCGAGGGCGGGCGGCTGCGCGACACCTTCCCGGCGATGCTGGCGGCGGGCGAGGCCTGCGTCGAGCGGCTGCGGGCGAAGACCGGGGCGGGGCCGATCGAGATCGAGGCCGAGACCTCGCACGCGGCGGCGGACGTGATCTTCCGCACCCTGTTCTCGATCCCGATCGAGCACGCGGTGGCGGGGGCGGTGTTCCGGGAATTCCGCGACCACCAGCGGGCCCAGCCGATCGTCAATATCGCGGCGCTGCTGCCGCTGCCGCGCTGGCTGCCGCGGTTCCATTCGCGGCGCACCCGGCAGACGGCGCGCCGGATCCGGGCGCTGATCGAGCGGCTGACGGCCGAGCGGGCGGCGCAGATCGCGGCCGGGAGCGCGCCGGACGATCTCGCGTCCAAGATCATGACCACGCCGGATCCGCAGAGCGGGCGATGCTTCGACACGGCCGAGATGGTCGACCAGGTGGCGATCTTCTTCCTTGCCGGGCACGAGACCAGCGCCTCTGCCCTGGCCTGGGCGCTCTACCTGCTGGCGCTCGACCCGGAATGGCAGGAGCGGCTGGCAGGCGAGGCGGAGGCGGTTCTGGGCGCGGCCCCGGCGGCCTTTTCAACCCTGGGCAAGCTGAAGCTCAGCCGGGCGGTGTTCCGCGAGGCGATGCGGCTCTACCCGCCGGTGCCGATGTTCGTGCGCGAGGCGACCCGGCCGGAATGCTTCCGCGGGCGCGCGGTGGCGCCGGGGTCGCAGGTCGTGATCTCGCCCTGGCACCTGCACCGGCACGAGCGGCTGTGGGACAACCCGGACGGCTTCGATCCGGGCCGCTTCGAGACCGAGAACGGCAAGGCCTGCCTGCGCGCGGCCTATATCCCGTTCTCGACCGGGCCGCGGGTCTGCCCCGGCGCCGGCTTCGCCATGGCCGAAGGGCCGCTGATCCTGTCGCTGATCGCCCGCGCCTTCCGTATCACGGCGGTGTACGGGCGCGAACCGGTGCCGGTGGCCCATCTGACGGTGCGGGCGCGCGACGGCATCTGGCTGCGGCTGGAGGAAAGGTAGGAGGTTGCGGGGGGCTATCTGCCCCCCGCGCCCCCCGAGGATATTTCCGTGAAGATGAACGCACGCGGGAAGGTGGGGACTTGCCGAGGGCTCACTCGAGATAGGGCATCGGGTCGACGCTGTCGAAGCCCTTGCGGACCTCGAAATGGACGAAGGACGGGTTGCCCTTGCGCACCGTGGCGATGGTCTGGCCGCGCTTGATCTTGTCGCCCTTCTTGACCTTGATGTTGTCGATATTGGCGTAGACCGTCAGCAGGTTGTCCTTGTGGCGCACCACAATCACCGGCACCCGGTCGACATCCTGGGTGATTGCCGCCACCTCGCCGTCGCCGGCCGCCTTGACCGGGGATCCGGCCGCCGCGCCGATGTCGATGCCGTCGCTCTTGCCCTTGACGAAGCCACGGATGATCTTGCCGTTCAACGGCATGTCGAAGGTCGAGGACGAGGCCGCGGTCCGGGTCTTGCCCAGGTCGGGCGAGGGCGGCGTCTTGGGCGACGGCTTCGAGGCCGGGGTCGGATTGTCGGCCGGCAGCGGCTGAGCGGCGCTCGGCGGCTCGGGGGCCGGGGTCGGCCGGCCGGGCGGCGTGACCTTGGCCGGCACGGCCGGGGCGGCGCCATCCTTGGCCACCGGGATCAGCAGGTACTGGCCCTCGCGCACGCCCAGATCGGGGCCGAGCCCGTTCCAGTCGGCCAGCGCCTTGACCGGCACGTTGTAGAGCCGGGCGATGGAATAGGCGGTCTCGCCGCGCCGCACCTTGTGGCGCAGCGGCTGGTCGGCCGGCTGGGCCTTGGCCGCCGCGGTCTTGGCCGGCTGACCCTTGACGACGCCACTTTCCGCCGCGGGCGTGCCGCCGTTCGAGGCGCGGTCGATCGCGCCCTCGGCCAGCGTGGTGATGTTGACCTGGCCCGGCGCGGCGCCGGTGGCGGCCGAGGGCTCGGAGACGCGGTTGGGCAGGGCCAGCACCTCGCCGCCGCGCAGGGCGGCATCCGGGGTCAGGCCGTTGAAGCGGGCAAGCTCGCCGGAGTTCACCCCGATCCGGTCGGCGACCGCGGCGACGCTGTCGCCCTGGCGCGCGATCACGACCTGGTAGCCGGGATAGGAGATGATGCCGCGATCGTCCGGCTGCGGCCGCCTGGCCACCGCCTTCTGCACCGCCGAGGTGGTGTCGAAGCCGTCGCCGGCACTGCGCAGGTCCCAGTCATAGCCGTCGGTACAGGCCGTCAGGGCGCCGAGCGCCACGCATAGCAGGAGCGGGCGGGTAAGCGGGAAACGGGGGAATGTCATCACTGTCTGCCTCTGCTGCTGCCCGGTTTTCCCGGGTCGTCGTCGATCAGTCCTGCCCCAGCCCTTCGACCAGCGGCACGAAACGCACGGGGCGCAATTCATCGTATTCGAACCCCGTCTCGGTCCGGGTGACCCGGATCAGGCTCTGCACGGCGTCCGACTGCCCGACGGGCAGCACCATGATACCGCCGATGCGCAACTGGGCCAAGAGGGGGCCCGGCGGGTCCTCGGCCGCCGCCGTCACGAGGATGCGATCGAAGGGCGCTTGCTCGGGCAGGCCGAAGCTGCCATCAGCGGTCATCGCCGTGATGTTGGTCAGGGCCAGCGTCTCGAACACCGCCTGGGCCTCGCGCACCAGCCGGCGGTGGCGGTCGACGGTATAGACCCGGCGGGCGAGCTGGGACAGGATCGCCGCCTGGTAGCCCGAGCCGGTGCCGATCTCCATCACCTTGTCGCGCGGGCCGACCTGCAGCGCCTGGGTCATCAGCGCCACCACCGAGGGCTGGGAGATGGTCTGGCCGCAGGCGATGGGCAGCGGCATGTCCTCGTAGGCGCGTTCGGCGAACAGCCCGCGGACGAAGGCGCCGCGGTCGATCTTCTCCATCGCCGTCAGCACGCGGGCATCGGTCACGCCCTTTGAGCGGAGCGCGTAGAGGAAACGCATTTTCCGCTCGGCGGCGTCGGTCATTCCAGCTTGCTCCTGAGATCGGCGAGCAGGTCATGGGCGGTGAGGTCGGCGCGCATCGGCGTGACCGAGACGTAGCCCTCGACATTGGCGGTGACGTCGGTGCCGGGCCCGGTCGGCCCGTGCTGGGCGCCGCCCTTGATCCACAGGAAGCGGCGGCCCGAGGGCGACTTGTGCGGCTCGACCGAGAAGGTGGTGTAGTCGCGGAAGCCCTGGGCGGTGACGCGGGTGCCCTTGACCTCGGCCGCGCCGCAGGGCGGGAAGTTGACGTTGTAGAAGGTGCGGTAGGGGCCGGCATCCCAGTGACCGTTGTCGAGCAGCGCCCGCACGACCCCGGCGCCATGGACGGCGGCGGCCTCGAACGGGGTTTCCAGCCCCTCGGTGCCCGGGCCGATGAACTGCGACAGCGCGATCGCCGGCAGGCCCTGCAGCGCCGCCTCCATCGCCCCGCCGATGGTGCCGGAATAGAGCGTGTTCTCGGCGGCGTTGTTGCCGCGGTTGACGCCCGACAGCACCAGGTCGGGCCTGGTCTCGGCCAGCACGTCATGCAGCCCGGCCAGGACGCAATCGGCCGGCGAGCCCTCGGCGGCATAGCGGCGCGGGCCGAGTTCGGCGATCATCGTCGGGTGGGTATAGCTGATGCAATGGCCGACGCCGGATTGCTCGAAGGCCGGGGCGACGGTCCAGACCTCGCCGTCCGGGCCGGCGATCTCCTCGGCGATGGCGTGGAGGACGCGCAGCCCCGGCGCGTTGATGCCGTCGTCATTGGTGATGAGAATGCGCATGCGCCGCTCCGTCTGCCTCGCGCCCTGATTAGTCGAGAGCCGGGCGGGCGTAAACCCGTCACGGCAGGGCTGCGGCAGGGGGGAGCGCGGCGAGGCGAAATTCTGTGCGACCGGGCAGGGGCGCCGGCTGCCGCGAGGCGCCGGAGAGCGGCCTAGAGCAGCCCGAGGATCCGCGCCGCCTCGTCATGCGGCGAAGTCAGCGCATCGCGGTCCTCGCCGGGGAAGAAGCGGGCGCGGGTCGCCGTCGGCATCGGCGCCGGGGTCTCGATGACCACGCGCGGTTCCATCGAGGCGGTCTCGGCCTGCCAGCTCCGTGCCAGCGCGATCTGCGCCGCCTTGGTCGCGCCATAGGCGGAAAAGAACTTCTGCCCGGCGCGCGGATCGTCGAAGAACAGCGCCGTTCCGGCCGGCGCGGCGCGCAACAGCGGCTCGACCATCGGGATCAGCATGCCGGTGGCCCGGGCGTTGATCTGCAGCGACTTGTCCCAGTCCTTTTCGTCCAGGTGCCCCGCCGGGGTCAGCGGTGCGGCATGGATCGCGGCATGGACCCAGAGATCCGCCTTGCCCCAACGCTCGTAGATCGACAGGCACAGGTGCCGCATCGCATCGTCATTGGTGATGTCCATCGGCGCCAGCGTCGCCGCGCCGCCCTTGGCCTGGATGCGGTCGTCCAGCTCTTCCAGGCCGCCCACGGTGCGGGCGACGGCGACGATGTGATAGCCCCTGGCGGCCAGCGCCTCGGCCATGGCGGCGCCCAGCCCGCGCGAGGCGCCGGTGATCAGGGCGACGGGAGAGGAATTGGCTTCTGAAGTCATGGCTTCTGATCTGACACCGGCGCCGGCCCGAGGCAAGAGCAAGTTGACGGAACCGTGTGCGATGACGGTCGGGGACTACCGAGGCCACGAAGGCGTGGCCTTGCCTTCTTTCTGCTCGAAAATATCCTCGGGGAGCGCGAGGGGCAGACAGCCCCTCGCCCTTCTTTTGCGCCATTGCCCAAGCGCAATGGCCGCGGGGCAGACAGCCCCTCGCTGGCGCCGCGTCAGCCGTCCGCGCCGTGCAGCCGGGACAGGGCGGCCTCGCACAGGCCCAGCTCGAGCCACTGGCAGCCGGCGCAGAGGGTGGAGAGGTCGCCCGGCATCACGCGCCCGCGGATGCGGTCGAGCGCGTCGCCCCAGCGGATGCGGTCGCCCGGCGCCAGCCCGAGCGCGGCGCCGTGGGCGGCGTCCAGCGCGTCGATCCTGGCCTGTTTCACGCAGCCCGCGCCGCGGCGCCCGGGGCAGGGGGCGCAGATGTCGTCGGCGGCACCCACCACCTCGATCTCGACCTCCGCGCCGCCGGGGGCACGCAGCCGGCCGCTGACGATGCCGTCCATGTTGGCGGTGAAGCCGTCGGAATAGCCCTCGCCCTGAAACCCCAGCACACAGAGGAAATGATGCCTGCGAAAACGCAGGCTCACTCGGCCGCCTTCATCTCGAAGCCCTTCTCGATCATGTCCGAGGGCGCGACGGGGTATTCGCCCGAGAAGCAGGCGTCGCAATAGCGCGGCGCCTTCGGGTCGCGGCCGTTGGCCTCGCCGACGGCGCGGTAGAGCCCGTCGAGCGAGATGAACTTGAGGCTGTCGACGCCGATCCATTCGCGCATCTCGTCCTCGCTCATGGTGGCGGCGAGGAGTTTGGCGCGTTCCGGCGTGTCGACGCCGTAGAAGCAGGGCCAGGCGGTCGGCGGGCTGGCGATGCGGAAATGCACCTCGGCGGCACCGGCGTCGAGGATCATGTCCTTGATCTTGCGGCTGGTGGTGCCGCGCACCACCGAGTCGTCGACCAGGATCACCCGCTTGCCGCGCACCAGGGCGCGGTTGACGTTCAGCTTCAGCCGCACCCCCATGTTGCGGATCTGCTCGGTCGGCTCGATGAAGGTCCGGCCCATGTACTGGTTGCGGATGATGCCCATGCCGTAGGGGATGCCGCTTTCGGCCGCGAAGCCGATCGCCGCCGGGGTGCCGCTGTCGGGCACCGGGCAGACCAGATCGGCCTCGACCGGCGCCTCGCGCGCCAGCTCGACGCCGATCGCGTGCCGGGTCTCGTAGACCGAGCGACCGCCGAGGATGCTGTCGGGGCGCGAGAAATAGACGTGCTCGAAGATGCAGAAGCGCGATTTCGCCGGCTCGAACGGGTGGAAGCTCTCGACCCCGTTCGCGTCGATCACCACCATCTCGCCCGGCTCGATCTCGCGCACGAATTCGGCGCCGATGATGTCGAGGCCGCAGGTCTCGGACGACAGGCACCAGGCGCCATCGCCGAGCTTGCCCAGCACCAGCGGCCGGACGCCGAGGGCGTCGCGGACGCCGATCAGCTTGGTCCGGGTCATGGCGACGACCGAGAAGGCGCCCTCGACCCGGCGCAGCGCGTCCTTCATCCGCTCGGGGATGTTCTTCTGGATCGAGCGCGCCATCAGGTGGATGATGCATTCGCTGTCCGACGACGACTGGAAGATCGAGCCGCGCTCGATCAGCTCGCGGCGCAGGGCGGCGGCGTTGGTGATGTTGCCGTTATGGGCCAGCGCGCAGCCGCCCATCGAGAACTCGCCGAAGAAGGGCTGGACGTCGCGGATCGCGGTCGCGCCCTTGGAGCCGGCGGTCGAGTAGCGGACATGGCCGATGCCGATCTCGCCGGGCAGGGTCGCCATGACGCCGGCCTTGGTGAAGTTGTCGCGCACGTAGCCGAAGCGCCGGGCCGAGTTGAAGCCGGTCTCGGGATCGTAGGTGACGATGCCGCCGGCCTCCTGGCCGCGATGTTGCAGCGCGTGCATGCCGAGGGCGACGAAGTTGGCGGCGTCGGCAACGCCGATGACGCCGAAAACGCCACACTCCTCCTTCAGCTTGTCATCGTCGAAGGGGTGGCTGAGGAAGGGACGCATCTGGGCGAGGCTCCGAATCCGTTTGTCTGGGGTTACGCCCCCACATAGTGACTCGTCACCGAACTGTCACGTCCGCAATCAGTTCCCTGTCGTCGCAGTGCCGTCGGCCGGGGCGTTCGCGGGGGGCGTCGTGGGCGCCGCGCTGCCCGAGGCCGGAGCGCCGCAGTTGCCGACAAGATGCTCGTAACGCTGGACGATCCAGCCGGGCGCGTCGGTCGGAATGGTCTGGTCGATATTGGCCTGGAACTGCTGGAAGATCTTGGCCGAGCGGCTTTCCGAGACCATCGGGATCGCCTCGTTGGCCATGGCGCGGTCGTAGACGACGAAGGCCACCGCCACCAGCAGCAGGCCGCGGGCGACGCCGAACAGGAAGCCCAGGCCCTGGTCGATCCCGGCCAGCACCGAATGGCGCACCACCGAGGAGAACAGCGGCGTGAAGAAGGACATGATCACCAGCCCGAGGGCGAAGACGGCGGCGAAGGCGGCGACGATGGACAATTCGCAGCTGCCGGCGAGGAACTTGTCGAGGACGGGGATTTCCTTGATCAGCGGCTCGGCCTGCGGGGCGAAGATATAGGCCAGCACGGCCGCCGCGATCCAGCCCGCGATCGCCATCACCTCCCGCACGAACCCGCGCGAATAGGCCAGAATGGCCGACAGCACGATGACGACGGCGACGACCGCGTCGATGACGGTGAAACCTTCCATCCAGTCACTCCCTGCGGCGTCATCCGGCGCCGAACATGTCTCCGACAAATGCCGTCAAGTCCGGCATCTGCTTGATCCGTAGCCCGTCGCCGCCGCCGATTTTGCTGCGGGAGGGCGCGATTGCCTGTGAGAAACCAAGTTTTTGCGCTTCTTTCAACCTGTTTTCGGTCTGGCCGACCGGCCGCAGGGCGCCCGAGAGGCTGATTTCGCCGAAAACCACCATGTCGGGCGGAAGTGCCGCATCCTCGCGCGCCGACAGCAGCGCGGCGGCGACGGCGAGATCGGCGGCGGGTTCGCTGACCCGCATGCCGCCGGCGACGTTGAGGAAGACGTCGAGCCCGGCGAAGGGGATGCCGCAACGCGCCTCGAGCACGGCAAGGATGGTCGACAGCCGGCCGCCGTCGAGGCCGACGACGGTGCGCCGCGGCGTCCCCAGCGGCGAGGGCGAGACCAGCGCCTGGATTTCGGTCAGCACCGGCCTTGTGCCCTCGATGCCGGCGAAAACCGCCGAGCCGGGGCTGGCCTGGCCGCGTTCCGACAGGAACAGCGCCGAGGGGTTGGAGACCTGCGACAGGCCTTGGCCGGTCATCTCGAACACCCCGATCTCGTCGGCGGCGCCGAAGCGGTTCTTGACCGCGCGCAGGATGCGGAACTGGTGGCCGCGCTCGCCCTCGAAATAGAGCACGGTATCGACCATGTGCTCGACGACGCGGGGGCCGGCGATCTGGCCCTCCTTGGTGACGTGGCCGACGAGGATGACCGAGGTGCCGCGTTTCTTGGCGAAACTCACAAGCTCGTGACAGGCGGCGCGGACCTGGGAAACCGAGCCCGGCGCGCTTTCGACAGTGTCGGCCCACATGGTCTGGATCGAATCGATGATCGCCAGGTCGGGGCGCTCGGCATCCAGCGTCGTCAGGATGTCGCGCAGGTTGGTCTCGGCCCCGAGCGCGACCGGCGCGTCCTGCAGCCCCAGCCTTGCGGCGCGCATCCGCACCTGGGCGGCGGCTTCCTCGCCGGAAACATAAAGGCATTTCAGCCCGCTGCGGGCGAAGGCTGCGGTGGCTTGCAGCAGCAGCGTCGACTTGCCGATGCCCGGGTCGCCGCCGACCAGGATCGCCGAGGCGGCAACCAGCCCGCCGCCCAGCACCCGGTCGAGCTCGTCCAGCCCGCTCAGGGTGCGCGGCGGCGGGGTTTCCTCGGTCGACAGGTCGGTGAGCGCGATCGCCCGGCCGCGGCTGGCGCCGAGGGTCTTGGAGGACGGCCCGGCCGACAGCGGGGCCTCCTCGGCGATGGTGTTCCAGGCGCCGCAGGCCTCGCAGCGGCCGGCCCATTTGCGATAGCTGGCGCCGCAGGCGGAGCAGGTGAAGGTGGGGCTCGATTTTGCCATGCCCCTTGGTGCCCGAGCGGGGCGGCGGGATCAAGCGGTTGCGACGGCGGAAGCATGCCGAAGAGCCTGTCACGTTTCGCGTCGGGGCGCTGCCCGGCGCAGATGCCGGGCGGAACAGGGGGCCATTGCCTCGCTCAGTTCTTCCGCATCGCCCGCGCCGTCGCCATCGAGATCGCCAGCGAGGCGAGGATGCAGCCGGTGAACAGGTAGAGCCCCCAGTCGGTCCGCACCGTCGCCAGCCCGACGCCCTTGACCACGACGATGTAGAGCGCGACCAGAAACACGTCGGCCATCGCCAGCTTGCCCAGCAGGTGCAGCGCCGGCATCACCCTGGGCGACAGCAGGTCGAAATGGACCAGCGCCAGGCCGATGGTCTTCAGGTAGGGCGCGAACAGGGCGAAACCGGTGACGATCAGGGCGAGGACCACGTCGCTGCCCCAGAGCGACTGCAGCCCCGAGATCACCGAGATCTGCGACAGCCCGAACAGCGGCAGCAGCCCGGCCCGCATCAGCGGCGCGAACCAGGCGACCGGGAACAGCACCAGCAGCGACAGGTTGGCCAGCCGCAGGGCCCAGAGCAGCGCCGCCCTCATCGCGAGGCCGGATCAGTTGGCCGGTTTCGACGGCATCTGGACGACATTGGGCTGCACATCCTCGACGTCATAGCCGAGCGAGGGCAGCACGTCACGCAGGTCGCGCTCCAGCCGGGCGAGCTGGGCCTCGGCCAGCTTCGCCTCGGCCCGGACGTCCTCGAGCCAGCGCCGGATCTCGTCGCAGGCATGTTGCGCCGGCTTGATCCGGCGGGTCAGCGCCTCGGCCTCCTGCTGGCGCTGGCGCAGGAAGCCCTAGGCCCGGGCGACCTTCTCGTCGGAATAGACCCGGGCCAGATCGCGGGAAAGGTGGCTCATCTGCGCCGCCAGTTCGAGCAGCTCGGGTTCGAGCCCGCTCAGGTCGGGATGCTTGCGCAGGTGGGTGAGCCGCTCGCGCATGCTGTCGAATTCCGAGGACAGGGCGAAGACCCCCTCGCGGTCGCCGCCATGGGCCCGCGCCAGGGCCCGTGCCGCACCAGGTAGCATAATATGTCCCCCACCAATGTGATCGAGGCTTCCACCGCAGGCATGTTCTGGCAACTATCTCGCGTCGCAAACGCGTGTCTTTGGGGGCTTCCCTACCTCTGCTGCTGCCGAAAGCGTCAACAATGATGGCTGCTTATCTCTTACTGTTTCCTGTTGGCGTGCCGCTCAGTCGCAGAATCGCAGTGCCCCGGCGTCCTTCCTCAGCAGCCGTTCTGTCAATGCACGCAGTCGGGCGGCGCGCTCCTGCCAGGCAGTGTCGAGCTTGCCGTCCAGCGCGGCGCAGATGTCCGCCCGCAGGCCGTTGCGCTGGTGCTGGGCGGTCAGGATCGAGACGCCTCCGAAGACGATGGCGATCGTCAGCGCGTAGTTCAGCAGCATCAGCTTGAGGTGACCGGCCCTCCCGATCGGCCGTGTCGGGGGCGCACCGGACCGTCCGGCGGTCAGGCCGATGGCGGTCGCGAGGCCCAGGGCGAGGACCAGCAGCGCCAGAGAGCCAAGCATCGCCCAGAGCGAGAACAGCGGCGACAGCAGCAGGCTGTCACGCGCGAAGGGAAGCAGCAGGCCGAGGAAGAGATGCAGCGCGCAGAGCGCCGCCACCGCATAGGCCAGGCGCCTGGCGCCACGTTGCCGCCTTGCGAGGAGGCCGGAAACCATCGCGCCCGAAAGCAGGGCGGCAAGAAGCTGGACGTAGAGGGAGACCAGGCCCGCCAGCACATCGGCGATCGGCGCGACCACGGGCTCCAGCATCGGCTTCTACCTCACGGATTCAATCGGCCCTTCCGCTCTACCATGGATGAACTGGTCGAGATAGGGATCGCCCGAGCTGTCCATCTGCGCCACCGGCCCGGTCCAGCGGATCAGCCCGCCATGCAGCATCGCCACCTTGTCGGCGATGGCGCGGACCGAGGTCATGTCGTGGGTGATGGTCATCGCCGTCGCCCCCATCTCGACCACGATCTCGCGGATCAGCTCGTTGATGACGCCGGACATGATCGGGTCGAGGCCGGTGGTGGGTTCGTCGAAGAAGATGATCTCGGGCTCGGCGGCGATGGCGCGGGCGAGGCCGACGCGCTTCTGCATCCCGCCCGACAGTTCGGCCGGGTAGAGGTCGGCGACCTCGGGCTTCAGCCCGACGCGGCGCAGCTTCTCGATCGCGATCTCGCGCGCCTCGGCCTTGGGCCGCTTCTGGCTGCCGCGCAGCAGGCGGAAGGCGACGTTCTGCCAGACGCTGAGGCTGTCGAACAGCGCGCCGCCCTGGAACAGCATGCCGAAGCGGGCGAGGAAGGCGTCGCGGTCGCCCTTGGTGACGTCCTGGCCGTCGAGGGTGATGGTGCCGCGATCCGGCGTCACCAGCCCGAGGATGCATTTCAGCAGCACCGACTTGCCGGTGCCCGAGCCGCCGATGATCACCATCGACTCGCCGGTGCCGATCTCGAGGTCGACCCCCTGCAGGACCTTGTTGGCCCCGAAGGCCTTGTGGACGTCGGTGAGTGTGATCATTGCGAGAAGAACAGCGCGGTGAGCAGGAAGTTGGCGGCGAGGATCAGCACCGAGGCGGCCTCGACCGCGCCCTTGGTGGCGCGGCCGACGCCCTGGGCGCCGCGGGCCGAGTTCATGCCGTAATAGCAGCCCATCAGGGCGACGATGAAGCCGAAGACCGCGCCCTTTATCAGGCCCGAGGTGACGTCCCAGGGTTCGAGGTAGTCGGCGGTGTTCTTGAGGTAGGTGGCGGGGTTGAAGCCGAGCTTGTTCACGCCGACGAGGTAGCCGCCGAAGATGCCGATCGAGTCGCCCACCGCGACCAGCAGCGGCACCACCAGCGTCGCCGCCAGCAGCCGCGGCGCGGTGAGGTATTTCATCGGGTTGGTCGACAGCGTGACGAGGGCGTCGATCTGCTCGGTCACCTTCATCGTGCCGATCTCGGCGGCGATCGAGGAGGCGACGCGGGCGGCGACCATCAGCCCGCCCAGCACCGGGCCCAGCTCGCGCACCATGCCGATGGCGACGATCGAGGGCACCACCGCCTCGGCGTTGAAGCGGGCGCCGCCGGAATAGATCTGCAGCGCCAGCGCGCCGCCGGTGAACAGCGCCGTCAGGCCGACGACGGGCAGGCTGAGCCAGCCGATCGAGACCAGCGCGGAAAGGAATTCGCGGCCGTAGAAGGGCGGGCGCAGGAGATGCGACACGGCGCGGCCGGCATAGAGGGTGATCCGGCCCAGCACCGCCAGGGCGGCCAGCGTCGCCCGGCCGAGCACCGCAAGCGGAGACAGCAGGATCACGCCGCCGGCCCCCCGCTATAGCGGCGCAGGTAGCGGTGGCCGAGGTTGGTCAGCACCTCGTAGCCGATGGTGCCGACGGTGTCGGCGATGTCGTCGACACCCTGGTGCGGGCCGAGCAGGTCGAGCGTCGCCGGCACTTCGGCCAGGTGGGAGACATCGACCGTGATCAGGTCCATCGAGACCCGGCCGAGGATCGGGCAGGGGCTGTCGCCGGCCCAGAGCTGGCCGGCATTCGACAGGTGCCGGGTGATGCCGTCGGCATAGCCCGCCGCGACGGTGGCGACGACGGTGTCGCGCTCGGCGGTCCAGCTGTTGCCGTAGCCCACCGTCTCGCCCGCGTCGACGTCGCGCAGCTGGATCACCGGCAGCGTCAGGTGGACCACCGGCCGGGCCTTGGCGAAGGGCCGCGCGCCGTAAAGGCCGATGCCGGGGCGGGTGAGCTCGAAATGGTAGTCGGGGCCCAGCAGCACGCCGCCGGTCGCCGACAGCGAGCGCGGCACGCCGGTGCCGTCGGTCATCGCCCGGAACACCTCGAGCTGGCGGGGGTTCATCGGGTGGTCGGGCTCGTCGGCGCAGGCGAGGTGGCTGATCAGCATCTCGGGCCCGGCCGACAGCGCCAGCTCGGCCACCGCCTGCCATTCCAGCGGCTCGAGCCCGAGCCGGTTCATGCCGCTGTCGAGCTGGATGCCGAAGGGATGGCCGGGCAGGCTTTCGAGGTGGCGCGTCAGCTGGTCGATCGAGTTCAGCATCGGCGTCAGGTCGAGATCGCGGATCAGGCCGGTATCGCCGGCCATGTGGCCCGAGAAGACGCAGACCTGCGGCCCGGGCCCGAGCGCCCGGCGCAGCGCCACGGCCTCTTCGGCGACGGCGACGAAGAAACGCCGCGCCCCGGCTTTGGCCAGCGCCTTGGCGACGCGGTCGATGCCGAGCCCGTAGGCGTCGGCCTTGACCACCGCCCCGGTCTGGGTGGCGGGGTCGGTCATCCGGTCGAGCGCGCGCCAGTTGGCGGCGATCGCGTCGAGGTCGATGGAAAGGATACCGCTGCTCATGGCGTGGTTTTGCCAGCCCGGCGCGTCAGGTCAAGTGGAAAGGGGATCCGCGGGCGGAAAACCCCGCTCACCGCTGCGCGACAGCGGCGGCGCTGCGGGCCGGGTCCGGGGGCGCGAACCGGGGCCGCAAAGAGGCGCGAGCGGCGGTTGCGCGGGGCGGGCGCCGCTCCTATCAATGAGGGGAAGCGAAAGGAAACGACCATGCGGATTTGCAAGGACCTGGCAGCGGCGATCGGCCACACGCCGTTGATCCGTCTCAACAAGGCCAGCGAGGCCACGGGCTGCGAGATTCTCGGCAAGGCCGAGTTCATGAACCCGGGCCAGTCGGTCAAGGACCGCGCCGCGCTCTACATCATCAACGATGCGGTGGCGAAGGGGCAGCTCAAGCCCGGTGGGACGATCGTCGAGGGCACGGCGGGCAATACCGGCATCGGCCTGGCGCTGGTCGGGTCGTCGATGGGGTTCAAGACCGTCATCGTCATCCCCGAGACCCAGAGCCAGGAGAAGAAGGACATGCTGCGCCTCGCCGGCGCGCATCTGGTCGAGGTGCCGGCGGCACCCTACAAGAACCCGAACAACTACGTCCGCTATTCGGGCCGGCTGGCCGAGGAACTGGCCAGGACCGAGCCCAACGGCGCGATCTGGGCCAACCAGTTCGACAACGTCGCCAACCGCCAGGCCCATGTCGAGACCACCGGGCCCGAGATCTGGGAGCAGACCGGCGGCAAGGTCGACGGCTTCATCTGCGCCGTCGGCTCGGGCGGGACGCTGGCCGGCATCGCCGAGGCGCTGCAGCCCAAGGGCGTCAAGATCGGCCTCGCCGACCCGGACGGCGCCGCGCTCTACAGCTTCTACACCACGGGCGAGTTCAAGTCCGAGGGCAGCTCGATCACCGAGGGCATCGGCCAGGGCCGGATCACCGCCAACCTCGAAGGCTTCACCCCGGACATGTGCTACAACATCCATGACAGCGAGGCGCTGCCGGTGGTCTTCGACCTGCTCGAGGACGAGGGGCTGTGCCTGGGCGGCTCGTCCGGGGTCAACGTCGCCGGCGCCATCCGCATGGCGCAGGAGATGGGGCCGGGCCACACCATCGTCACCGTGCTGTGCGACTACGGCACCCGCTACCAGTCCAAGCTGTTCAACCCGGCCTTCCTGAAGGAGAAGGGCCTGCCGGTGCCCGGCTGGCTCGACCGCGTGCCGGCGCCGGTGCCGACGGTCTTCGCCGGATGAGGGCAGGGGCCGCCCGGCTGCGCCACCTCGCGCTGGCGCTGCTGCTGGCGCTGATGGCGCCGGCGGCCCTGCTGTTGCCGGCCGTCCCGGTCGCGGCGCAGAGCCAGGCGAGCGACCAGTCGACGGCCCCGCCCGACTACAACAGCTGGGAGGCGATCGCGAGCGTGGGCGAGAAGATCGTCTCGGCCCCCGGCACCTCGAACGTGGTGCTGGAGCAATGGCGCAGCCGCATCGCCAATTGGCGCAGCAGCTTTCAGGCGGCGGAGAACGCCAACAAGAGCCGGATCGAGACGGTCCAGGCACAGATCGCTGCGCTGGGCCCGCCGCCGGCCGAGGGTCAGACCGAGGCGCCCGAGATCGCCAGCCGGCGCAAGGAGCTGACCGACCAGCTGGCGCAATTGCAGGCGCCGGGGCTGGCCGCCGATTCCGCCTATCGCCGGGCCGACGGCATCATCCGCGAGATCGACCAGATCATGCGCGAACGCCAGGCCGACGCGCTGATGCAGCTCTGGCCGGCGCCGGTGAACCCGGCCAACTGGGCCGCCGCCCTGGCCACCGTCAGCCGCGCCGCCGGCGATCTCTGGGGCGAGATGCGCTCGGCCTGGGACAGCGCCAGCCTGCGCGCCCAGATGCGTTCGAACCTGCCGCTGATCCTGGGCTACCTGATCTTCGCCGCGGTGCTGCTCAACCGCGGCCGCGGTTGGGTCGAGCGCATCGCTCTGGCGCTGCCGGGCAATGCCTCGGCGCGCGGCCGCAAGGTCGGCGCGCTGCTGCTGTCGCTGGGCCAGATCGCGCTGCCGCTGCTGGGCCTCGTCGCGCTGATCGCGGCGATCCGGGCTACCGGCGTCGTCGGTCCGGTGGGCGAGGCGCTGACCGGCGGGCTGCTCGATTTCGGCATCGTCTTCTTTGGTGCGCGCTGGCTGGGCGGGCAGATCTTCGCCAAGACCGAGACCGAGACGGCGCTGTTCCGCCTGCCACCCGAGCGCCGGGCCGAGGGCCGGCTGCATGTCGCCACGCTGGGCCTGCTGCTGGGGCTGAACGAGATTCGCAAGGCGGTGCTGGTGCCGCCCGAGGGCATCGACGCCCAGGCCGCGAACGGGGTGCTGCTGCTGCCGCTCCTGGTGCTTACCGGGCTGGTGCTGTCACGACTGGGCCAGCTGATGCGCCGGCATTGCGCCGAGGTCGCGGTGCCGGAGGAGGCGCCGCGCTATCGCGACTGGATGATCGGCTGGCTGGGCCGGGCGCTGATCGTGCTCGGCGTCGTCGCCCCGCTCTTCGCCGCCATCGGCTACGTCCAGGCGGCGACCGGGGTGCTCTACCCGCTGGTGATCTCGCTCGGGCTGCTGGCGATCCTGGCGATCCTGCAAGAGCTGATCGGCGATATCTACGCGCTGATCTTCCGCGACACCCGCGGCGCCGAGGCGCTGGCGCCGGTGCTGATCGGCTTCGCCCTGGTGCTGTTGTCGCTGCCGCTTTTCGCGCTGATCTGGGGCGCCCGCGTCACCGACCTGGCCGAGCTCTGGGCCCGCTTCGTCCAGGGCGTCTCGATCGGCAATACCACGATATCGCCCAGCAATTTCTTCACCTTCGCGGTGATCTTCGCGATCGGCTACGGCGCGACGCGGCTGCTGCAAGGGGTGCTGAAATCCTCGGTCCTGCCCAAGACCAGGCTCGACCAGGGCGGCCGCAACGCGATGGTCTCGGGCACCGGCTACCTGGGCATCTTCCTGGCCGCAGTCATCGCCATCACCGCCGCCGGGATCAACCTTTCCGGCCTCGCCATCGTCGCCGGCGCGCTGTCGGTCGGCATCGGCTTCGGCATGCAGAACATCGTCTCGAACTTCGTCTCGGGCATCATCCTGCTGATCGAGCGCCCGGTGAGCGAGGGCGACTGGATCGAGGTCGGCAGCACGATGGGCACGGTGCGCTCGATCTCGGTGCGCTCGACAAGGATCGAGACCTTCGACCGCACCGACGTCATCGTCCCCAACTCGGACCTGATCACCGGCGTCGTCACCAACTGGACCCGGTTCAGCCTCAACGGCCGGCTGATCATCAAGGTCGGCGTCGCCTATGGCACCGATACCCGCAAGGTCGAGAAGATCCTGACCGAGATCGCCGAGAACCACCCGCTGGTCGTCGTCAACCCGCCGCCGACGGTGATCTTCTCGGGCTTCGGCGCCGACAGCCTGGATTTCGAGATCCGGGCGATCCTGCGCGACGTCAACTTCATCCTGACGGTGAAGAGCGACCTCAACCACGAGATCGCCCGCCGCTTCGGCGAGGAGGGGATCGAGATCCCCTTCGCGCAGCGCGACATCTGGCTGCGCAATCCCGAGGCCCTGCGCGGCCCGCCCGCCGTCCCCGCCCGGCCGCCCGAGGGCGGCGGCGAGGCCGGGGATGGGGCCGGGGCCGGGGATGCCGGCCCGACCTTCACCGCCTTTTCCGATACCGCCAAGCCCGACGCCGAGGATATGTCATGACCACAGAGCCGCTGTTCCGCACCGATCCCTACCTTGCCGAGGCCGAGGCCACCGTGCTGGCCCACACGCCCGAGGGCGGCATCGTGGTCGACCGCTCGATCTTCTATCCCACCGGCGGCGGCCAGCCCGGCGACAGCGGCGCGGTGAGCTGGGACGGCAACCGGCTCGCCATCGCCACCGCGGTCAAGGGCGAGGCCGGCGCGATCGTCCTGGTCCCGGCCGAGCCCGCCGCCCTGCCGCCGGTCGGCACCAAGGTCAGCCTGGCGCTGGACTGGGAGCGGCGCCACCGCCACATGCGGGTCCACACCGCGCTGCACCTGCTCTCGGTCGTGATCCCGCTGCCGGTCACCGGCGGCCAGATCGGCGCCGAGAAGGGGCGGCTGGATTTCGACATGCCCGAGCCGCCGGCCGATCCCGCCGCGCTCGAGGCCGAGCTCAACGCCCTGATCGACCGCGACCTGCCGGTGACCGAGGACTGGATCACCGATGCCGAACTCGAGGCCAATCCGGGCATGGTCAAGACGATGTCGGTCAAGCCGCCGATGGGCCAGGGCCGGGTCCGGCTGGTGCGGATCGGGCAGGGGGCGGATCAGGTCGACCTGCAGCCCTGCGGCGGCACCCATGTCGCCCGCACCGGCGAGATCGGCGCGATCCGCTTCGGCAAGGTCGAGAAGAAGGGCCGCCAGAACCGCCGCGTCAGCATCCTGCTGGCCGATTGAGGCGTCGCCGCGTCGCCCCGCCGGTGTCCAGGCAGACCCGGCGCCGGCAGTTGCGACGGCTCCACGACCGGCGTCGGCGCGCCGCAAGTCCGGGCGGCTTCCCCCTGCCGCGGGACCGGTGGGGCGGACGGCAAGAGACGATGCAGCCGGTCCCGGCACGCAGGCAGATCCCCGCGCGACGTCCCCCCTTGAACGCTGCGGGCGGCCCGCTATAAGGGGCGGGCACGGAGAGGTGGCCGAGTGGTCGAAGGCGCACGCCTGGAAAGTGTGTAGGCGGGAAACCGTCTCGCGGGTTCGAATCCCGCTCTCTCCGCCATCACGTAAATCATTGATATTAAAAGATTTTACGCCTCGCGCATTGTGGCGCGATTTCCGCAATATGCAGGGCGCGATGCCTCCTGGAAACTTGAAATCACAGGCGAAATAGCCGCCCAAAACGGCCCGAGTCTCTGTTTGGCATTTGGCGCGATACGGTTTTCGGGTGGCGCTTCCGGCGCTGGACTTGACTTCCGGCTATTTCGGAGCTGACGCGGGCCTTGTTGCTTCGCCCTACCCGACAACACGGCGAATGCGTTCTCGAAGGAATTCAGCGAGTTCCGCGGCATCGGGATCATTAGCTGCATCAAGGATGTCCACATGTTCCTCGTAGTCGACAAACGCGATCAGATTCTGAAACTCGGGCAGAAGGACTTCTTTGCAAATGGTTGCTACCTGCTGGGCGGCCATGCGCAGGGCCTGCAAAACGACGTCAGCCGCCTGGCGGCTTTGCATCGACACCCCCCGCAACTGGGCAAGCTCGTCGGCACCGTGCCCGAAATCGGACGCTCGATACGGCCAACAAGGGCAGAACCCACGCATAACTGGTCACCCTATGTGGAAAGGTCGCGCCTCCGTTAGGCTCAATCGGTCCGGCGTTCACGGCGACACCGGGAAGATCAGCACCAGCGAGGCCTCGGCCCCGGTCAGGGTGAAATCCAGGCTGCCCCCGAGCGCCCGCGCCCGCTTGCGCATGTTGATCAGCCCCATGCCACCGCTCTCGGTTGCGGGCCTCGGTACGCCGCGATTGTTGGTCACCGTCAGCCGAATCTGATCGCGCCCCTCCGACATGCCCGAGATAACGATCGTGTCGGGATTGCCATGGCGCAGGGCGTTGTTCACCGCCTCCTGCAGCACCCGCATGATGTTCAGCGCGCGCTCCTGCGACAGGTTGGCGATCTCGGGCAGCCGCGCCATCGACCAGATCACGTTGATACCGAGGTTCTCGAGCGGCTCGAGGCAGCGGTTGCGAAACAGGCTGAGGTAATAGCGCAGGCTGCCCTCACGCACCGCCATCGTGTCGATCACCATGCGCAGGTCGATCAGCGCGTTGCGGGCGCTTTGCTTGATCTCGCGGCTGACGTCCTCGGGCTGGTCCGAGAGCGCCACGATCGTCGTCAGATGCCCGGCGACACCGTCATGCAGATCGGCGGTAATGCGCGAACGCTCCTCGGCGAGCACCCGCGCCTCGTCGAGCTTCTTCTGTTGCTGGAAATAGGTGGCAAGCTGGGCCTCCTTTTCCCAGAGCTTCTGGCGCAGAACCTCTGCGGCCTGGTCGAGCGAATCCGCCTGGTCGGCCAGCCGACGCACGATGAAGATGACAATCGCCGTGACCGAGAAGAAGCGGCTGAAGACCGACAGAAACATCCCGTCCGCAATCCAGCCCAGGCGGATCGCGAAATCATGCGCAGTGCCGACCGCCAGCAGCACCAGGCTGAATAGGAACAGAATGACCTCGAGCCGGGGCTCACGCAATGACACGCTCGTTAGCACGCCGATCGACAAGGTGGTGCAGCCGAGGAAGAACGGGAAGGAAAAGAGGAAGCCGAGTGCCGGGCCGGAGAGACTGAAGACAGCGGTCAGCACGAACAGGGCAAGGGGGATGGCGATTGTCAGGGCGAGGACATGGCGCGAGGCGCGCAACCCGGTCAGCGACAGCGAGAAGCCGATCAGGCTCAGCCCCGCGGCCGGGATCAGCAGGTAGATCGAATGCGAGGCCGCCGCGACCCGCGGCAGGCCGGTCTCCATCGCCGCCAGCGCGGGCACGCTGGCTGTCGCCATCAGAAGCCCGAGCCAGCCGAAGACGACATCCTTGGGCCGCAGCGCGAAGAGCAGCAGCCCCGCCAGAGCCAGGAAGAGCTGCATGCCGAAGATGATCGGCTTGATCGTGTGGCTAAAGAACGAGCGCAGCAGATAGACCGAGCGCAGCTCGGACAGGGAGCCGGCGACCACCTGCGACAGCGATCCCAATGGCGCGGGCCCGGTCTCGACCGCCAGCCGGACCGTGTTGGCCCCCTGCTGCAGCACGTTACGCGGCAGATGCACGAGCGAGGTCGAACGGTCGAGCGGGCTCCACATGCCCTGGATCCGGCTGTCGTAAAGCTGGGTGTCGCGCACCCAGACCCGCAGCCGCGGCTCGAAGAAGGGCAGATAGAGATAGACCCCCTCCACCGGCACCTTGTCGAGCGTCAGCTCCAGCTCGAAGACCCGGGTGACGAGTTCCCGGTAGGACGAGCGCCACTGCACCGGCAGGGTCAGCGGCTGGCGGCTGCCGTCCTCGCGCACCATCACCGCGCGCGAGATCGTCACGCCGGTATGGCGCGCCATCAGATATTCCTCGACCGGCCGGCTCAGCAAGTAGGTCAGCACCACCAGCAGCCCGACCCACAGCACGCCCTTGACCAGGCGCCTTTGGGCCAGCGGGCTCATAGGTCGATCAGGCCCCGGCTATGGGCGACGAAGACCGCCTCGGTCTTGCTGGTGGTTTCGAGCTTGCGGTAGATGTTGCGCGCATGCACCGGCACCGTCTGCGCCGAAATCCCCAGCATCTCGGCCACTTCGCGGTAGGAGAACCCGCGCGAGATCATCGTCAGCACGTCGCGTTCGCGCGGGGTCAGGGAAATCTCGGCCTCCTCCGGGTCTTGCGCCGCCTGATCGTTCGCAGCGCCCTGCATGCTCTCGACGATCAGCCGCGCGATCGTCGCCGACATCGGCGACTTGCCCTCGAGCACCATCTCGACCGCCGAGAGGACGCCGATCGACTCGTCGTCCTTGACGACATAGCCGGTCGCCCCGGCGCGGATCGCGTCGAGCACCACCGGCCCGCCGTTGAGCACCGACATGACGATCGCATGGGCCTCGGGCCTCTTGGCCTTGAGCGCACGGATCGCCTCGATCCCGAGCCCGTCGGGCAGTTGCAGGTCGGCGATCAGGATGTCGACGGGCTGGCTTTCGATCGCCGCGAGCGCCTCGGCCACGGTCGTGCAGACGGGCAGCAGCCTGCCCCCCGGCCAACGCTCCAGGATGCCGCTCAGCCGCTTGGCCACGGCGCGCAGATCCTCGAGCAGAAGTATGTTGTAGATGCGATCGGTCATCCCATGCCCATGCGCTGTCCCGGCCGACGGTGCCGGGGGCTGCGCCTCACACTGTTCCACGGTCCGGGGCTTTCAGCAATGCGCCTCCTGTGTCGGGCTCAAATGGCCAGATCATCGCTGAACAGGCTGTGCCAGTCGGCGCCGCTGCCCAGATGCACGTCCTCCAGAATGATGGTCTCGTCGTTGCTCAGGTTGATATAGGTTCCTGCGAGCGTGCCCCCGGGCGGGGGCGAGCCCCAGTCCTGCACGCCGGTCACGTCGAGATGGTCGAGCAGATAGAGATGGTCGGCGCCGACGTCGAAATCGGTGACCACGCTTTGCGTCTGGCCGCTGCCGAAGACGAAGAGATCCGCCTCGCCGATCAGTCCCCCGGCGCTGGTGCTGCCGCCGGTCAGCTGGTTCGTGCCCTCGGTGGCATAGAGGATGTCGTTGCCGTCGCCGCCGATCACCGTGTCGTTGCCCGCACCATCCGACAGGATGTCCTTGCCGGCACCGCCGTCGATGACATCGTTGCCGGCATTGCCCGCGATCACGTTGTCGGCCTCGTTGCCGGTGATGTGCTCGGCCCCCGACCCGCCGGTGACGTTCTCGATCGAGTCGAGCGTGGCATAGCGGTCGCCGCCGAAGCGCACCTGCCCGGCGACGTAGTCGCCATTCGCCGTGCTGCCGGTCGACAGGGCGATGTTCCAGTTCGTGACGCTTGAGCTCATGTCGAGCACATCGGTCCCGTCACCGCCGTTGATCGTGTCGGTCCCGGCGCCGGTATGGAAGATGTCGTCGCCTGCGTCGCCGTTCAGCATGTTGCTGCCCTTGCCGCCGTCCAGCACGTCGTTGCCGTCGCCGCCATGCAGCGTGTCGGCGCCCTTGTCGCCGTTGAGCGTGTCGGCGCCCGCATCGCCGTAGAGCGCGTCGCCATCGTCACCGCCGGCAAGCAGGTCGTTGCCGGCGTCGCCATGGATCACGTCGTTGCCGGCATTGCCGATGAGCGTGTCGTAGCCGTTGCCGCCGTGGATGACATCCCCGCCTCGGCCCCCGCTGACGATGTCGTCATAGAGGGTGCCGGCGAAGCCGTTGCTGTTGACGTTGTCGACGACGTTCTGGACGTTGAGGAAGGCGTAAACGCTGTCGCTGCTGGCCGCGCCATGGCTGTCGCTGGTGCCGAATTCGAGCAGGTAATAGCCCTGCTGGGTTCCGTCGGTCGTGGCGGTGATGGTGCCGCTGCTGTCGAGACTGAAATCGGGGTGGGTCAGCGAGGTATTCGTATCAAGATCCACCAGCCCCCCGCTGGCGTTCAGCTTGTAGCTGTGCAGCAGCTCGTAACCTTGCAACGCATCGCCCTCGGGATCGGCAAAGACCGTCGAGACGTCGGAGGGCAGCGAGAGGTGGATAGCCCCCCCCTCCGCCAGCGTCTGCGTCGCGACAACGTTCTGCACGATGCCGTCGAACTCGCCGACCGCCGCACCGGTCAGCCGCGTCTCGGCCAGCGCGGTGTCGGTCGCCGCCTCCGCCGCAACGGCCGCGTCGGGGGCGAAGACCGGCCCCTGGTTCGCGCCGTCGACGGTGACGGTCAGCGTGCTGGTCACGGTCGCGCCATGGGCGTCGGTCGCTTGCAGGGTGAAGACCGTCTGCGCCGTCTCGCCCTCGGCGAGATGCAGGAAATCGCTGCCCGGGTCGAAGCTCAGCGTGCTGCCCGAGATCGTCGCGCTGCCACCGTTCGTCGGATCGCCGACCAGCGCATAGCTCAGCGTGGTCCCGCTGTCATCGCTGTCGACGTCATGGCCCAGCGTCGACACATCGAGCGTCGCCGTGGTGTTGTCGGCCCCGTCGCTCAGCGTGCCCGCGTCCAGCGTCGGCGCGTCGTTGACGCCGCCCACCGCGATCTGGGCCATGGCCGTCGCGGTGCCGCCATGGCCGTCCGAGATCGCGTAGCTGAAGCTGTCGATCGCCACCTGACCCTCCGCCAGCGCCACGTGGGCCGCGACCCCGGAGGGGTCGTAGGTCAGCGTGTCGGTGGCGGTGTCGAGCGTCAATGTCGCCCCGGCAGCGCTGAGCCAGGTCTCGTGGCCGCCCGACAGCGTGCTGCCCGTCACCGCGGCCAGCGTCAACGCATCGCTGTCGATATCGCTGTCGTTCGCGGTCAGCTCGTGCGCCGACAGCACCAGCGACGCGTCGGCATCCACCTGAGAGGTCGCCGCCGCCGCCACGTCCGAGGTCGAGACATTGAGCTGGTAGTTCTTGTTGTTGCCGATCGTCGTCGCATCGACCCGGACGTAATAGGTGCCCGCCGCGAGCGTATGCGTGATGTAGGGATCGTACTTGCCGTAGTTGGTGGTGATCGACCCCGGATCGCCGGTCTTCTCGTCATCGTTCTTGGCGATCACCGTGCCGTCCGAGGCCATCAGGGCAAGTTCCGTGTCCATGCCGTTGAGCTTGTTGTCGTAATAGCCGCCATGGTCGATATCGAGCACGACCTGGGTGCCGTCACGGGTCACGGTGAACGCGTAGAAATCATCGGTGTGGTTGTTCGGAAGAGAGCCCTTGACCGAGACATGCGCGTCGCTGTCCGAATTCGTCACCTCGTCGTCGTGGCTGAGCTTGAAAAAGCCGTCGAGCGAGACCGCCGTGGCACGCGATTGATTGCCGCTGCTGGTCAGGTCGCCTTCGCGGTAGATCGTCGGCGTCTCCAGATGCCGCACCCCGAGGTAATCCGCCTCGGCCACCGGCGCGTCGTTCGCGCCGGTCAGGGTGACGGTGACCTGCTGCGTGGCCGAACCGTCCGCCGAAACCGCGGTGAAGCTGTCGGTCGCCTGCTCGCCCTCGGCCAGTGTCTGGATCGCGGCTTGGGAATTGTCGGCGGCATAGCTCCATTGGCCGTTGGCGCCGAGGCTGAAACTGCCGTAGCCATGATCCCCCGCCACATCCGGCTGGGCCTGGAACGACGCCTGCCCGGCATCCGGATCGGTGATCGTCAGCACGCCGCTGGCGGTCAGATCGCCCTTGGTCACCGCGCTGTCCTCGGTCACCGCCCCCGTCGCCGTGCCGCCGATCTGGGCGGCATCGTCGGTTCCCTCGATGGTCACGACGACCATCTGGCTGGCCGAGCCGTCGTAGGAGAGCGCGGCAAAGCTCTCGCTCAGATGCTGGCCCGTGGTCAGCGCCTGGATCGCCGCCAGCGCATTGTCGGCGCTGTAGGTCCAGTTGCCATCCGGCGTGAGCGAGAAGCTTCCATAATTGCCCGCGACATCGGTCTGGGCCTGGAACTGCGCCTGCCCGGTGTCGGCATCGGAGATCACCAATGTGCCGCCGGTTTCGATCATGCCCTCGGCCGTGACCGCGCTATCCTCCGTCACCGCGCCACTCGCAGTGCCGCCGATCACCGCGGTGTCGTCCGTTCCGTTGATCGTGACGGTCACGACCTGTGTCGCGCTGCCATCGACGGAGGTCGCGGTGAAGCTGTCGGTCAATTGCTGGCCGGTGAGCAGTTCCTGGATCGCGGTCTGGGAATTGTCCGCTACGTAGCTCCAGCTGCCGTCCTCCGTCAGGGTGAACCTACCATAGCCGTTGTCGCCACCGACGCCCGCCTGCGCCTGGAACTGCGCCTCGCCCGCGTCCGGGTCGGAAACCATCAGCGAGCCGCTCGTCGTCAGCGCGCCCGCGACGACGCCCACATCCTCGGTCACCGCCGCGGCGCTGGTGCCGGTAATGGTCGCGGCATCGTTGATCCCCCACACGCTGAGCGTCACCTCGGCCGAGCTCGTACCGCCCTGACCGTCGGAGACCGTGTACCAGAAGCTGTCGCTCCCGACCTGCCCCGCCGCCAGCGCGTTCAGGCCGGCAGAGGCCGTGGGATCATAGACCAGACTGCCGTCGGCATTGAGTGTCACGATGGCGCCCTCGGCCGAGGTGATGCTGGTGGTCGAGGCGGCCGAGCTGTCGCTGGTCTGCAGCGACTGGATCGACAGGGTGCCGCCATCCGGGTCGCTGTCGTTCGACAAGAGCTCGCTGGCCGCGAAGACGGTGGCGTGATCCTCGTCGACGTAATGATCGAAAGCGGTCGAGACGTCGGATTGCGAGATGTGCAGGGTATAGGCGTTGTTGGTCCCGACCTGCCCGTCGATCCTGACGTAATAGGTGCCCTTGTTGAGCGTCGCCACGAGATAGGGGTCGATCGTGTAATTCGTGTAGTGGCTATAATCCGGGTTGAAATAGCCCGACGTGCCCGCCGTCGACCCGGAGTCGGAATGCCCCTTCCCCGCGTCATAGCTAACGCCGACAAGCTGCCCCTTCGCGTTCTCGAGCAGCAATTCCACATCCGCGCCATGCAGCGTGAAATTGCCCTGCTTGTAGCTGTAATGCCCGCCGCCATCGATATCGAGCACGACCTGCGTGCCATCCTCGGCCACCGTGAAGGCATAGAAATCATTGTCGGAATTGCTCGACAGCGTGCCGTTGACCGTCACATGCGGGTTGATATCCGAATCGTTGACGGAGTTGTCCGGGCTGAGCTCGAACAGCCCGTCGAGCGACATTGCCTTCGCCAGTGTGTCATTCGTCTCGACTTCGTCATAGCTGGTGGGCGTGGCATAGATCCGCGCAGCGAAGCTGTCGTCACTGGCCACCGGCGCCAGGTTGTCGTCGGTGCCGTTCACCGTCACGGTCACCGCGCTCGTGGTAAGGCCGCCATTGCCGTCCGACACGTCGATGGTGAAGCTGTCGGTGACGCTGTCGCCGCTATCCAGCGCCTGCACATTCGCCGCGTCGTTGTTCAGCACGTAGCTCCAGGCGCCCTGGCCATCGACGCTGAGCGTGCCGTAGCTGCCGGCGCCGCCGCCGTGGACCGTGTAGCTCAGGCTGTCGCCCTGATCGACGTCACTCGCCGCGACCTGACCCGCCGCGCTCAGGCTATCGTCCTCCTGGACCGCCCCGCTCGCCGTGGTCTGCACCG
>NZ_JBHRSK010000043.1:0-3022 GCF_042643245.1 Acidimangrovimonas pyrenivorans | reverse complement strand
CTCGCCCTCGTCAAACTCGCCGCCACACGCATCTGGTTGCGCGCTTATGAGTCGGTGACCTAGCGCCAGGTCTCGAGATAGCCGACCTCAGGGCCCACCCATTGACGGGCGCGGCGCACGGTGCCGTGGGCGTCAGTCCAGAACGTGTTGGTGAAGCTCTGGTGGAAGGTCTTGCACAGCTCGTCATGCCGGCGCAGCCGCTGGCCGTTGAACAGCTCGGTGCTGCCCGCCGTCATGGTGCAGCCGGCACTGACGTAGACCGAGTGGTTCTCGCCGTCGAGATAGCGCAGCTGGCGGCGGTAGGGGCCGGGATTGCCGCCCGCCAGGGCCGTCAGCGTCTTTTCCGCGCCGGCCCCCATCAGGTCGTCGCCCAGCCCGCGGGTGCCGACCAGCACGCCGCGATCGAAGGACAGGGTGACGTTGTCGGCGGTATGCCAGGTCGTGACCGTGCCGTTGACGGCCTCGATGGCCAGCGTCGCCGTAGCGTTGCGGGCGGCGATCGTGGCATGCAGCCGCTCCCCGGCATGGGGCAGGGCAGAAGGGGTGACCTCGATCACGGACGGCCCCTTGGGGTGCCGGTTCCCGCCGATCATCGCGTCCAGCTTGCCGGCCAGCGGCCCGGTCTGGGCGCAGCCCGACAGGAGGACAAGGGCAATAAGCGTGGTACGCATAGTCATTTCCAGAACCGTCCCCAGGTTGCGTCCAGCGTGGTCGCCTGGTTGCTGCGCACCCGGTCGTAGAGCCGGCCCGGCACGTTCAGCGTCGCGCCGCCGTCGCGGGTCAGCGGGCGGATCACCGTGTCCAGGCGGGTCCGGCTGGGCTTGCCCGTCACCCAGTCCAGCGGGATGGTCAGGCGGATGCCCTTGTCGAACGAGCCTTCGCCGAACTGGGCGGCCGAGACGTTGGTCTTGGTGGCGAAGAGGCCGATGCGCCAGCCATTGTCGAAGCGGCGGTCGAGTTCGAGCGTCGCGCCGTAGTCGCCGGCCAGGTAGCGTCCGACCGACAGCCTGCCGTGGATCTCGCGGGTGAAGTCGTAATAGGCGGAAAGGTGGGCGGTGGTCACCTTGTAGTTGCGGAAATCGAGCAGCTGGTCATAGCCACGCTGCCGGACCCGGTTGACCTCGGCTCCCAGCGCCAGCCGGCTGTTCTGCGGCTTCCACAGGACTTCGGCCGAGACCCCGCCGAACATCGGCTCGAGGTAACCCGCGGTGACACGCCCGAACAGGTTGCGACCGGGCCGGAAGTAATAGGCCGCGGTCAGCTGCGGAACGGTGACGCCGTTGGTCTTGTAGTAGAGATTGGCGTCCGAGCGGACATGGGGCAGGGTGGAGTTCGATGTCCGCGTCGCCTTGTCGAGATTGCCGACGATCTTCTTGTGCAACAGGCCCGAGAAGACGAGGCCGGGCACGGGCTCGATCTTGCCATGCAGCGCCACGCCGAGATCGGCGCGCAGCGGATTGACCGGGTCGAACAGGCTGGGGGTAAGATAGGGGCTGAGACGCCATGAGGTGACCGGGTAGCTGCCGGCCACCCGCGGCAGGTTGTGGCGCGCGTCGACGATTTGGGTGCGGGCGCGCAGCAGATCGGGCGCCACCGGATGGAAGGCGAGGCTCTCCAGGTCGTCGCGCGACAGCGTCGCGGTGGTGATCGGCATGCCGTCGCGGGCCAGGGTGATCGCGAAGGTGTCGATCTGGGCCGGCGCGGTGCGGCTGAGCACCCGGGCGGCACGGCCGAGCGCCTGGGAGGAAATGCTGTAGCGCTCGTTGCGGATCTCGATCTGGAGGGTCTTGCCGTGTCGCGCCAGCCCGTCGAGCGCGAGCCCCTGCGCGGCCAGCGCGCTCGAGATCGTGCCGGCCAGCTGGGCGTCGTCAGGGGCGACCACGAGCGCGCCCTCCGCGCCGGTCGGCCGCGGCTCGATCGCCGGCGGCGCCGTATCGCGGCCCGGGCCGAAATTGGGCCGGCGCGGGTTGAGAGTATGGGTGAACTGAAGCCCGAACTCAGAGCCGTACATGTAGCTGCCGGTCACCGTCGTGCCGGGGTTCAACTGGTAGGCCAGCGCCAGGTTGAACGGCGAACGGCGGTTGAAGTCGAGCCCGTCCTCGCGCCTGTAGGCGTCGGAGGAATACTCCGCGATGAAGCGGAGCTTGTCCGTCGCCCGCCACTCGATCCCGCCGAAGGCGGCGGCCGGGCCGGTAAACCAGCTGCCGGGATGGAAGGTGCCGCCCTTCCCGATATTGGGCGCCTGCCGGGTCTTGAAATGCGAGCTGAGCGCCCCGAGCGGGTTGGAAAAGCTGCCGAAGCTGCCCAACCGCCCCCAGCCGATCCCGGCCGTCGCCCGCAGCCGCGGCGTGACGGTCTTGGTCGCGACCACGTATTCCCCGGAATAGATGCCGGTGCCGACGATGTCGTTCAGCCCCACAGCCATCGCCGGGCGATAGCGGGTCTCGTCGAGAAAGCGGTAGTGAAGCGAGAAGCTGCGGTCGTAGAGTGTCCGCTGGTTGCTGCCGATCTTGCCGATGATCGAATAGCGGAAGGTCGCCGAGAAGCGGGGCGCGATCTGGAACGTGGTGTTGATTCGGGTCTGGTTCTTGAAATGGAACACCTGGGTGGCGAATTCCGCATCCTCGCGGCTAAAGGCCTGCGGCATGTCGATCAGCCCGGGCACGCCGTAGCTGTTGTAGCCCCACGACAGCTGCTGCGGCTGCGCAACGGCGGTGCCGACGGTCGCCAGTCCGGTTATCGTCGCTGCAACCAGAGCCGGTAGCGGGAGGCTGGGGGAAATCACTCTTGTTGTCTTCGTCACGCCTGGCCTTCCCGCCTTTACGAGGGGCGTTACGTATTCTCGTTCCCGCCACCGAAATCGATGCCGACTGTGATGCCTGCCAGCCACCGCGTCAACTCGATCACGGCAGAGTGACCTGCGACCATGCCGGGCGTGATCCGTAGGCCGCAGTTGCCGCTCGCCGGTCTCGCCCGACCAAAGCGCCGCGCATGAATGGCTCGGTCTTCTGGCCTACCGCCT
>NZ_JBHRSK010000042.1:0-2230 GCF_042643245.1 Acidimangrovimonas pyrenivorans | reverse complement strand
CGGCCTGCCGGTGGTGCTGACCAACTGCTCGAACAATTACGGCCCCTACCACTTCCCCGAGAAGCTGATCCCGGTGGTGATCCTGAACGCGCTGGCGGGCAGGGAGATCCCGGTCTACGGCGCGGGCGAGAACGTGCGCGACTGGCTCTATGTCGAGGATCACGCCGACGCGCTGCTCTTGGCGCTGGAGAAGGGCGCGCCGGGGCGGAGCTACAATATCGGCGGCGAGAACGAGCGCCGCAACATCGACCTGGTGCGGACGATCTGCGCCATCCTCGACGCCAGGCGGCCGAAGCCGGCGGGCAGCTATGCCGACCAGATCGCCTTCGTCACCGACCGGCCGGGCCATGACGCGCGCTACGCCATCGACCCGACGCGGATCCGGGAAGAACTGGGCTGGCGGCCCTCGGTGACGGTCGAGGAGGGGCTCGAGAAGACGGTGCAATGGTATCTCGACAACGAGCCCTGGTGGCGGGCGCTGCAGGACCGGCAGGGCGTCGGCGAACGGCTGGGAGTGAAGGCGTGAGGCTGCTGGTCTTCGGCCGCAGCGGCCAACTGGCGCGCGAATTGGCGCGGCTGGCGCCCGGGGCGACGTTCCTCGACCGCGCCGCCGCCGACCTCTCGGATCCGGCGGCCTGCGCCGCGGCGGTGACCCGCGCAGACGCCGATGTCATTCTCAACGCCGCCGCCTATACCGCCGTCGACAAGGCGGAAGAGGAAGAAGAGCTCGCGACCGCGATCAACGGCGCCGCGCCGGCGGCGATGGCGCGGGCGGCGGCGGCGCGCGGGCTGCCGTTCCTGCAGGTCTCGACCGATTACGTCTTCGACGGCGCGGGGGAAGCCCCCTGGCGCCCCGACGCGCCCACCGCACCGCTGGGCGCCTATGGCCGCAGCAAGCTGGCCGGCGAGGCAGGCGTGCGGGCGGCGGGCGGTGCCCATGCCATCCTGCGCACCTCCTGGGTGTTCTCGGCCCATGGCGCGAATTTCGTCAAGACGATGCTGCGGCTCGGGGCCGAGCGCGACGGGCTCAACATCGTCGCTGACCAGGTTGGCGGGCCGACCGCGGCGGCCGATATCGCCGCGGCGCTGCTGGTCATGGCGCGCGCCTTCGCCGCCGGCGCCGCCGCCTCGGGCACGTATCATTTCAGCGGCGCGCCCGATGTCAGCTGGGCCGGCTTCGCGCGCGAGATCTTCGCCCGGGCGGGCCTGACCTGCGCCGTGACCGAGATTGCCAGCAGCGCCTACCCGACCCCGGCGCGGCGGCCGCTCAACTCGCGGCTCGACTGCACGACATTGAAGACCGCCTTCGGCATCGACCGGCCCGACTGGCGGCAGAGTTTGACACGCGTATTGAAAGAACTGGAGATTGCGGCATGACCAAGCGCAAGGGCATCATCCTCGCCGGGGGCTCGGGGACGCGGCTCTACCCGATCACCATGGCGGTCTCGAAACAGCTGCTGCCGGTCTATGACAAGCCGATGATCTATTACCCGATCTCGGTGCTGATGTTCGCCGGCATCCGCGAGATCGCGATCATCACCACGCCGCAGGACCAGGCCCAGTTCCAGCGCGCGCTCGGCGACGGCTCGCAATGGGGGCTCGAGTTCACCTGGATCGTGCAGGAATCGCCCGACGGGCTGGCCCAGGCCTATCTCCTGGCCGAGGCGTTCCTGGCCGGCGCGCCCTCGGCGATGGTGCTGGGCGACAACATCTTCTTCGGCCAGGGCCTGTCGCGGATGATGGCGGCGGCGGATGCCAAGCCCGAGGGCGGCACCGTCTTCGGCTACCACGTCGCCGACCCGGAACGCTACGGCGTCGTCGCCTTCGACGCCGAGGGCCGGGCGACCCAGATCATCGAGAAACCCGAGACGCCGCCCTCGGATTACGCCGTCACCGGGCTCTATTTCCTCGACGGCAGCGCGCCCGAGCGGGCCCGCAGGGTGACGCCCTCGGCCCGCGGCGAGCTCGAGATCACGACCCTGCTCGAGATGTATCTCGCCGAGGGGCTGCTCGACGTCCAGACCATGGGCCGCGGCTTCGCCTGGCTCGACACCGGCACCCATGCCAGCCTGCTCGACGCCGGCAACCTCGTCCGCACCCTCGAGGCCCGCCAGGGCCTGCAGACCGGCTGCCTCGACGAGATCGCCTTCGAAAACGGCTGGATCTCCCGCGACGCCCTGCGCCAACGCGCCGAGATGCTGCGCAAGAACGACTACGGCCGGTATCTGTT
>NZ_JBHRSK010000041.1:0-1184 GCF_042643245.1 Acidimangrovimonas pyrenivorans | reverse complement strand
TGACCTGCCACGGGATTTTTCCTCCACCGTCGATTAGAGTCCGGCCCAACCTGAGGACGGACAATGAAGCGAACGAGATTCACGGACGAGCAGATCATCGGCATCCTGGCCGAGCATGAGGCAGGCGCAAAGTGCGCGGACCTGTGCCGCAAGCACGGCATGTCGGAAGGCACTTTCTACAACTGGAAGGCCAAGTTCGGTGGCATGACGGTGTCGGAGGCGAAGCGACTGAAGACGCTCGAGGATGAGAACGCCAAGCTCAAGAAGCTGCTGGCCGAGCAGATGCTCGATCTCGCCGCGATGAAGGAGCTGGTTTCAAAAAAGTGGTGACGCCTGCCGTAAAGCGCGAGGCGGTCGCGCATCTGAAGGCCCGGTTCGGGCTCTCGGAACGGCGGGCGTGCCGGGTTGCCGGGGCGGATCGCAAGATGGTTCGCTATCAGGCGCAGCGCGCGCCGGACACGGTGCTGCGCGGGCGGTTGCGGGAGCTGGCCAACGAGCGCCGACGGTTCGGCTATCGGCGCCTCTTCGTGCTGCTGCGGCGCGAGGGCGAGCCTTCCGGCATCAACCGGATCTATCGGCTCTACCGCGAGGAAGGGCTGACGGTGCGCAAGCGAAAGGCCCGGCGCAAGGCTATCGGGACGCGAGCCCCGATCCTGGTCGAGGCGCGACCCAATGCGCGATGGTCGCTTGATTTCGTTCACGACCAGTTCGCCAACGGTCAGCGTTTCCGGGTGCTCAACGTGGTCGACGACGTCACCCGTGAGTGCCTCGCGGCGATCCCGGACACCTCGATCTCGGGGCGGCGCGTCGCACGGGAGTTGACGGCCCTGATCGAGCGCCGCGGAAAGCCAGAAATGATCGTCAGCGACAACGGCACGGAACTAACCTCGAACGCCATCCTGCGCTGGTGCTCCGAGCGCCGGATCGAATGGCATTACATCGCGCCGGGCAAACCGATGCAGAACGGTTTCGTGGAGAGCTTCAACGGTCGGATGCGGGATGAACTTCTCAACGAGACCATGTTTCGTAACCTGGCCCACGCTCGGGTCGTAATCGCCGCCTGGGCGGCTGACTATAATACGGAACGCCCCCATTCCGCCCTGGACTACCAAACCCCGGCTGACTACGCGCGGAGCCTGACCACCGCAATCGCCCGCCCCGCTACGCGAGATGATAGCTCCGCG
>NZ_JBHRSK010000040.1:0-1063 GCF_042643245.1 Acidimangrovimonas pyrenivorans | reverse complement strand
GTGTTCGGCGAAGACAACGTGCTGCTGCACGTGTTCGAGCGGTCGGCCATGCCCGAGGGGCCGGTGATCAAGTTCTGCCGCCAGGCGGGGATCGCCGATCCCGAGACGCTGGTCGCGGTGAAGGAGACGAACAACAGCCTGAACCCGCTGGTGACCGAGTTCATGCGCCAGTTGCCGCTGGACAGCGCGACGCCGGAATACCGCGGCGCGCTGGTCGGCGCCTGCGCCCGGATCGACCGCGAGATGCGCGGCGAGAAGCATCCCTCGCTGCTGCTGACGCCCGCGCGCCGGGCCGCGGTGCTCGACCGTTACGCCGCGGGCAACCGGGCACTGGCCGAACGCCGCTTCGGGCGCGAGGCGCTGTTCCTCGATCCGCTGCCCGATGCCGACGCGCCGGTCGCCGACATGCGCCTGCCGGCGTCGAGCGAGGAGCTGGTGCAGCGGTTCATGGTGCCCTTCGTCACCGCGCTGATCGAAGGCAATCGCTGAGCCCCGCCCGCGCGGCGGGCGCCTTGCCAAAGCCGGGGGCAGCCGATAGCGTTCGCCCGATTGGAGACAAGTAGTCAGGACCAAACCATTGATGCGCAAGCTCGTTCTTCACATCGGGGCCCACCGCACCGCGACCACGGCGATCCAGAAGACCCTGCGCTCGAATTTCGAGGTTCTGCTGCGCCAGGGTGTGCTCTACCCCTTCGGCGTCAACAAGCATTTCAGCCTTTTCCAGCGCCTGTTCGCCGGCAAGCTGGACCCGGTCGAGCTGGCCGCCGACATCAAGCGGCGGGCCGAGAACAAGCCCGCCGAGATCCACACGGTGATCCTGTCGGACGAAGCGGTCTGCAAGCGGCCGGATCTGTCGCTCCTCGCCCCGCTGCGCGAGCATTTCGACGTCAAGGTCATCTATGCCCTGCGCCGCCAGGACCTGTGGCTGGAAAGCTGGTACCTGCAGAACGTCAAGGGCCAGTGGGATTCCGACTTCTCGCATCTGAGCTTTGACGAGTTCATGGCGCGCTGGGAGGCGGATGTATTCCACTGGATCGATTACGACCGCTATGCCCGGCATCTC